>CAZPHZ010000175.1:0-7442 GCA_964586035.1 uncultured Saprospiraceae bacterium | reverse complement strand
GCAAATATGTCGGTCGTGATGTGGCTAGGCCTTGACGTCGATGTTCTTGAGCTCGAGTTGATCCCCTTTCGTAACGCCTTGCTTGGCCAAGGACCGATCAGGGCTCAGGTCCACGCCGTCCTGCGCGAGAACGTAGTTGATCGGTTCACCCGCTGGCGTCTGGGGCAAGATGTGGTTCGGGAACGGGAGAATGACACCCTCCGTTTGTGGTATCACATGCCATTGGACACGACATGGCGTGTGTTCATCCGGAAGGATACTTCCACCGATACCGTATTGGTGAAAAGTGGGTTGCGGGCTTCATTTTTAAAAAATGCCGTGCTCGCTGCCGAAAAATTACCCGCCCGGCTGCAGGCTGGCAAACACCATCCTGCCAAACCCTGGGCCATCAGGTACAACCATCCGCTGGACAGTTTTGATGTATCGAAACTGTTGGTGTTGGAGGACACGGCCAAAGTAGCGGTACGCCCTTCCCTTTCCATTGATTCCATCGACCGCCGGACGCTCGATATAGCCTATCCATGGAAGGAGGGCATGACCTATGAGGCGGTACTGTTGCCCGGCGGTGTGTTCGATATGTACGGGTTGACCACTGCCGATACCTTGCGCCGAACCATGACTACCGGGGCACCGAAAGATTACGGCACTCTGTCCCTGCACTTGAAAAACTTAAATCCTGATACGAGTTATTTCGTAAAAATCCTCAATGCAACCAATGCCATCGTGGCTTCTTATTGGGTGCAAGATGTTCAGGTTTTCGATACTAAACTGGAGGCCCTTGGCCCCGGAATTTACGATGTTGAAGTGGTGGAAGATCTCGACGGCAACGGCCGTTGGACTACCGGCAGCTACGATTTGCACCGGCAACCAGAACGCATTTTTCGCTCCGCTATCGATGAATTGAGGGCCAATTGGGAGCTGGATTCGGAAGTGGAGGTTATATTCAAGTGACCGCAGCGGCGGGGCCAAGAGTTAAACCCGGTACCGCAGCCGTTAAACCTACGTTAAAGTGCGTGGGGCTTTCACAATGGCCTGGCTTACAAACCGTTCATTCACCGTGTTTTGAAGAAAATTTTAATAAAAATTTAAAACTCTGATGCGTAACAATGCCGTTTCTATACTGTCTTAAATATCAGCGGCCAATAAGAAATCTGTAATTTTGCCCGCAGGTAAAGCAACCCGGATTTGGCAAGACTTTGAACGAATTTCTAGAATGGCCAAATTTCATTTATCAAAAAAAAATAACCATCATCATGGTAAGAAAAACAATTTTCGCCCTCCTATTCACCGCAGCTTTAGCTATTACCACTCAGGCACAACGAATAGCTTATGTGGATGTGAACGTAATCCTTGAAAGTATCGAAGAGTATCAAAGTGCTCAAAAAGAATTGGACGACCTTGGAGCTACATGGCGCCAGGAAATTGCCGTTGAATACGACAAAATCAAAGGTCAGTACAACCGTTATCAGGCCGAGCAGGTGCTGATGAGCGACGATTCCCGAAAGCAAAAAGAAGATGAAATCATGGAAATGGAAAAAAAAGTCCGGGAATTGCAAAAAGAAAAATTCGGGCCTGAAGGCGCCCTTTTTCAAAAAAGAAAGGAGTTAGTACAACCCATACAAGACCGGGTTTATACTGCTATCGAGGAATTTGCAGGTGACCGGGGATATGATTTCATTTTCGACAAGAGTGGTTCCACGGGAATGATATTCGCCAACCCCGATTACGACAAAACGAAAGAAGTACTTGACCGTTTGAAAAGGAATTGATTCATTGCCTCACTGAAACATTGAAATCGAACATTAAACCAACCAATTCCTTACTTTTGCACACCTTTTTTTAAGTTGCCCCGATCCGGCGAACGAGCCGGCAGGGCGGGAAACGAAAAATTATTACGTAATGATGAAGATTATTGTAAAAGCCAGCCTGCTGTGTGCAGTGCTATTTCTTTTTGCCGGCACGGCCGGTGCACAGAAATTTGGCTATGTGAATTCTGCTGCGGTTCTCGGTGATATGCCCGAAATGCAGCAAATGCGTTCCACGCTGGAAGGCTTTCAAGCCCAATTGAAAAAGCAGGGGGAAGCCAGAGTGGCGGCATATAAGCAAAAAGAGCAGGCCGCTGCCCAGAAAAAACAACGGGGAGAGATGACTCCTAAAGAAGAAGAACAAGTGGGAGCCGATTTGCAAAAAGAACAAGAGGAAATTTACAAGCTAGGTCAGGAAATGGAACAAAAACTCACCGACAAACAAAATGAATTGATGGCGCCGATTTTGGAAAAAGTGAATACCGCCATCAACGATGTTGCCACTGAGGGTGAATTTCAATACATCTTCGATGCTACCTCCGGCGTCATTTTATACGCCGATGCAAGCACAGATGTGACAAAATTGGTTATGGCCAAACTTGGCCTCGAGCCAAAAACGCCGGACCCCGGTAATTAATGCAACAATCTACATAGATTTTGGAATGGGCGGAACACAGTGTTGTTTCGCCCTTTTTTTGTGACTTTTTCTGTGATTCTGGATCGTTAGCAGAAATCTCCTTTCATTGTCATTTTAAATTGTTTCACCGGCCTTTCTTATTTTTAGTGCAACTCTTTCCGGACAGCAATGTCCATTGATGTTGAAAAGTAACTTGAATTTGGACTACGGTAGCATCCACAGAGATATCATCGAGAACTGCATGCAGGGCCGTCGGCAGGCGCAGTTTGAACTGTACCGGCTTTATTCCAAAGCCATGTTCAACATATGCCTGCGAATGGTAAATGATGACATGGATGCCGAAGACCTTTTGCAACAATCATTCACCGACGTGTTCACAAAGTTGAACACCTTTCGCTACGAGTCGTCAATTGGAGCGTGGATAAAGCGCATAGTGGTGAATAATTGCATTAATTTTTTGAAAAAAAGGAGGCTGAATATTGAGAGTCTCGATGACCGGCTATATCAACTTGCCGAGGCAGAACCGGCAGACCAGATGAAACTGAACGTGAAAGCCATTAACGAGGCGGTGACGAGACTGCCCGACGGCTATCGTGTAGTTTTCTCGCTCTACATGTTTGAAGGGTACGACCATAAAGAAATTGGTGAAATACTTAACGTATCCGAGGCCACCTCGAAATCACAGTTCAGCCGGGCCAAAAGAAAATTAAAAGACCTTCTCGAAGGACAGCCTTTGCAAGTATAGAGATTGAGGCGTTGAGAAAGTTGAGGGCGTTTAAAGGATTATTATTAAAACTTTCAACTTTTTACAATGGCAATAAAAACAACCGATGATGGATAATTTGGAGAAATACATAAGGGAAAACAGGGAAAGCTTTGACACCGGCCTTCCCGGGTTAGAAGTTTGGGCAAAAATAGACCGAAGCCTGGAACGGAGCCCCAGTCGTCGTATCGTTTGGATGAAAAGGCTGAGAGTTGCGGCCTCAATAGTTGTATTATTGGCCGCAGGTGGAGCGATTGGGGCCCACCTGAATAGCACCAGCAACAAGGTGGATTCATTGGCCGGCGTCTCTCCCGAATACGCCGAAATGGAGCGCTATTTCAGCAGCCAGGTAACCGAAAAAATGGCCAAACTCGCCGCCTACCGGCAGGATGGCTTTGTGCGGGGCGACATACAGGACCTCGACGCTGTGTACGAAGACCTGAAAACAGAATTGAAAGACGCCCAGCCCGGCACCGAGGAGCAAATCATTCAGGCCATGATTGAAAATTATCAAACGAAAATAGACATCCTCGAGCAAGTGCTCGAGAAGGTGCAAACCACAAAGTCAACAAATTTAAAAACTGAAGGTAATGAAATTAGTCTCTAATCTTAGATTTTTCTGCTCGTGCCTCACTGGGCTGGCCATCATGCTGGCGCCTTTCACTTTGGCAGCGAACGGATATGAACAGCAAGCTCCCACTGCTACTCAAAAAGCGCAGGAGTTTTCAAAAACAATCATCAAGGAATTCTCCTTGAATGCTACCGGCACTGTTAATCTGAAAAATAAGTACGGCAAAGTGAATGTGAAAACATGGGAGAAAAATCGCGTCAAAATCGACATTACCATTGTTGTAAAAGCGCGAAGCGAATCGGCAGCGCAGGAGGTTTTCGACCGCATTCACATTGACTTCGCCAATGACAACAACTTCGTGAAAGCAGAAACCGTCATCGAATCCTCCAAAAGTTCTTTTTTTAATTGGGGGTGGAGCAGCACTCGTTCTGAGTTTCAAATCAATTACGAAGTGTACATGCCTGTGAACGGGTCTTTGGAATTGAGTAACAAATACGGAGATGCCAACGTGGAAGCCATTGGTGGAAAAGCCAGGGTCGAAATAAAATATGGTAATTTCCGCCTTGAAGGGGTGGAAGGCGATCTTGGTATCGCTCTCGGCTACGGCCACGGCACTGTGGTGAAAGCCAGAGACGTGGATGCCGACATTGCCTACGGCAACATCAACTTCAACGATGTTCATGATGTGAACATGGAAACAAAATACTCCAAAATAATAATGGATAGAGCGGCAGATCTGAATGCCGAGTCCAGGTACGACCATTTCAATCTCGGCGACATTCACCGGTTCAACTGTCAAAGCCGCTATGGAAACGTGGAAATAGGCGATGCCGAAAGCGTAGTTGCCGTCGGTAAGTACACCGATTTCAAAATCGACCGGCTCGGTGACAACGGTGATTTCGACCTCCAATACGGCGGCCTCGTGGTGGACAATCTCACCAAAGGTTTCTCCAACGTAATCCTTACCGGCAAGTATTCCGACTTTAAAATTTACGTGGATCAAGGGGCCAGTTATACGCTCGAGGCTGCATCCAGCTATGCCGGTATCGCCTACCCGGCTGGATTGAGCGTGACTTATGAAAAAGAAAAAGGAACCTCACACGAAGTGAAAGGCCATGCCGGAACCTCTGGCGCCCGTAGCGTTATCAAGGCTAGTCTGAGTTATGGCGGCCTGAAGGTGAGGCAATGACATAATATCAATGATATTGAGTGTATATCAAATCTTTGAGGGAAGTCTGGTTGAGAGGTTTGAGTTGGGTTGTGAAGGTTGAGTATTTTGCCATCCCATTTGGCATTAGAAACCAATTCAGAAGCTAACGGATCTTAGGCCTGTACTGATTTTATCTACTCCGAAGAACATACTAATTCAATTAAATCGCCGCTTTGACTCGTTGAGTTGGAGCGGTATTTTTTTTCCTCTGCCTTTCCACAAAGCTGGCTCCATTCCACCTAATTCACCGGGTTGAGAATCCCGTTTAACTGCTCATACTCCTCCGGCATCACGACCCTGAATTTTTCAGGAAAAACAAAGAAATGTGACACCGCCACTGCCACCGGATCCACATCCGGCAGTCCGATGTATTCTTCGAGGGCATCTTGAGCCATGCCACTCACCCGCTCCAGTTTCACCCAGCCTTCCTCCCCCAATGCGGGCCACTTGATTTCAGGATAACTGAGCTGAAAAACTCGTGCGTATTCATACAATCCAATGTTGAAATACTGTTTTGACTCAAAGAACCCGCGCATTAGATGTTCTGCAGAAAAAATGATGACTCCGTCTTTCTCGTATAACTCGGAAGCGTGCCATTTGTCCGGAAATTGGGGAGAAGGAAACGGGTGCGGATACGCAATGAGGTGCTCGAATTTGCTAAGCAGAAAATCCTCACGCCCGAAAGTTATTTGCACCACCGAAGCGGCGATGACGCCTTTCAGGTCGAGCGGCATATCGTTTTTGCTCTGTGTTTGGAACTCGTTGGCGTGAATGTACAGAGCCATACGGGTGCGAAACCGCTGCTTTTCGTCATCGGAGAGGTTTTGGTAAAACGGGAGCCTCGTTTTTATCATATGTCGCAGCGCGCCCTGCAATTGGGGCGGCCGGTATTTGAACCACCACCAGTCTATCTGAGGTGCCAAAAGGTAAATGAGTGCAATGCCTACTGCGCATGGTACGAGGTAGATGGAGTAATTGGAATCGACATCCCACGCCAAATACAAAAAGATCAGGGCACCAAATACGAAAGGAGCTATGAGGTATTTTGAAAGCATTGGCAAAAGGAATCAGTTAACCGGCTGATGGCAAAGAAATAAAACTGCCACCGGATGAAACAGTTTCAGTGGCACATTTCATCACTTTGCCCTGTTGGCCCGTTTTATTTTACCAATCGGCCTTGTCGAATGCCACCAGGTGACTTGTGGTGTCGAATGCCACGTTGAATAAATACGAATAGCCGTCCGACCGGCCCCAATAATAGTTGAGCTCGAATTTTCCGGGGTCAAAGCCGGCGACTTTGTCTTTTATTGCAGTGCCAGGCCGAAAAGCAATGGTATCTTTTTTAAAGTTGCTGTTTTCCCCAATGCGAGCTATCAAGTCAGCAATCGTTTGCGCATCTGTCTCGAAAATTGCCGCGCAGGAGTACGCTCCATTTGTTTCTGGAAAAACGCTGCCTTTTACCCTGATTTTTCCATCAGCCGGGAATTTGATTCTCGTGTTTTCGCGGAATACTTCTTTGTAAAAATCGGCGGTCGGGAAGTAAGCCGTATAAGTCAGGTACGCGGCCATCAGCACCGTTATTGCCACAATCACTTGTATCACCTGTTTGCGCGTCAGTTTGATATTTCTGGCCCTGTTTCTTTTTTTTAAAAATCTGATGATGAAATAAGCAGGAACGGTTGCCACACATGACAATAAAATATTGAAAGCAAAAACGAGGGCGGCATCGGGAATTGAAATCAGGTATAGCATCGACGAGCTTTTTTTTGTGAAACAATGTGGTTGAGCATGAATTGTCTGCTTCCGGCAAGTGTCAATTCTGGTGCCATAAGAGGCTGGCCGGGTGGGGTGGGTTGCAGAGCAACCGGGGTGGTTTGCCCCTCGATAAGCGAGGGCGCTATTTCGCCAGCCGGTTCATCCCGGTGTAATAAATGAGGTTCCACTCGCCGCCCACTTTGGCGAAGCGGCGCACCATGCCGAACTCCCCGCTTTTGTGGACGATGCGTTCTACCACCACATTTTCGTTGAAGGGGTGCAATTCCCGCCGGAAGTCGCTCATTTGAAAATCGAACGGACGCATCATTTTCCAGCTTTCGGCTTGCCAGTGGTAGTTGTCGCTGGCAATGGTCAGGCTGTCGGCGTTGTCGGGCAGGCCCTGTAACGGAAACACGATGTGCGCCATCTGGTAGGCGCTGTCGGCGTGGAATTGTTGGTAAAATTCCGTGAAGCCCCCCGGCAACTCAGCCGCGGTTTGCGATGCATCGGCTGCCGGTGGCTGCGGGTTGTTATTGCAGGCAAAAAAAAGTACGAGCGCAAAAAAGGCGAAATATTTCATTGACTTAGAATGACGTTAAATTCGTTAAAACCAATAAGGATTTCGGTATCTATTTAGCGTTGGTTATCCACCGTAATCCCCCTTGCCCCCAGGGCTGTCAAGTTCTTTTTTCAAAGCCCCA
>CAZPHZ010000174.1:2072-7470 GCA_964586035.1 uncultured Saprospiraceae bacterium | reverse complement strand
AGTACGATACCGGAGTGGCCGGTGGCAGTTGGGGCGCGGGAGCCTACGTCTCCGATGTTCCCGTTACCGGCGAAGTGGTCATCGTGGACGACGCTGTTGAGGAACCTTATGCTTCGGACGGATGCGAAGACATCGTAAACGCTTCAGAATTGGAGGGTAAAATTGCGCTCATCGACCGGGGTGGTTGTGAATTTGGTTTCAAAACCGTGCAGGCGCAAAATGCCGGTGCCATTGGTGTCATCATTTGCAATTTTGCAGATGAAACAATTACGATGGGTGCCGGTGCTGTCGGCGGCGATGCCAACATCCCCGTGGTGTTCATCTCCGTGGTGGATTGCCAGACCATCCGTCAGTTTGCCGGTAACGGCCTCAATGTCACATTGGTTGACTCTGGCCAGACAGGCCCGGATACCCTCGACGGCGATTTCGACGCAGGCATTATGACACACGAGTACGGCCACGGCATTTCAATTCGCCTCACGGGTGGCCCTAATGCCGCTGGTTGCCTCGGCAATGCCGAGCAAATGGGCGAAGGCTGGAGCGACTGGTTCTCCCTCGTTACCACCGCCCAGCAGGGAGATACCGGCGAGCAAAAAAGAGGCGTGGCCACTTTCGTGTTGCACGAACCTCTCGATGGGCTCGGCCTCCGCCGCTATCCATATTCCACCGACATGAGCATCAACCCGCTGACTTACGCCGATGTGGCCGGCAACCAGGAGAAACACGCCCTTGGCGAAGTATGGACTACCATGGTTTGGGATTTGTACTGGGCCTTCGTGGATGAATACGGTTGGGACTCCGACCTTTACAACGGCACCGGCGGCAACAACATGGCCATGCGCCTCGTGTTCGAGGGCATGAAAAACCAACCCTGCAGCCCAGGCTTTTTAGATGGCCGCGATGCCATACTCGCTGCCGATGAAGCCCTTTTTGGCGGAGCCAATCAATGCCTCATTTGGGAAGTTTTCGCCCGCAGGGGCGCCGGATACAGCGCTGTTCAGGGTAGCAGCGACAACGCTGGTGACCAAACTGAGGCGTTCGACTTACTCCCCGTTTGCCTTAATTCCATGACTATTCACAAAGAAGTGACTGACTTTATCAATGCAGGCGACGACATTGAAGTGACCCTCGTTGTTGGCAATTTCAAACCCGAAACCGTGACCGGTGTTGTCGTGACGGATGAGATGGCCGAAGGTACCTCATTCAAAGCAGGTTCGTCCAATATCCCGGCAACCGTGTCCGGCAATACTGTCAGCTTCGACCTCGGAAACATGTCCTTCACGCAAGAAGATACCATCACTTATACTTTGGAATCTTCTCCAGATAATTTCTCCATCCGCTATTTCTTAGATGATGTGGCCGATGAAATCTCAGATCAAAACTGGGACTTTTACGACATTGGTACACCCAACGCTACTACCTTATGGTTGATCGATAACATTTTCGCTCACAGCGGAGAATGGGCATGGTACATCGAAGATGTGGAAACAGAAGCCCGCATGGGACTCGAACTGATAGTGCCGTGGACCGTGACCGGAGACCAACCTGTATTGCGTTTTTACCATATGTACGACACCGAACCCGGTGCCGATGGCGGTGTGGTGGATGTAAAGGAAGTGGGTACCACAACCTGGATTCAGGTGCCCGACAAGATGCTGCGCGGCGGCTATCCCGGGTTCATCCAATATGGCACTTTCGTAGTGCCCAACCTGTTGGCTTTCTCCGGCACTACCAATAATGAGTTTATTGGAACTTATGTGGATCTGAGCGAATGGATAGGCAAAGACATAGTCATGCGCTTCCGTTTCGGTACTGACGATAACACGCCCGGTCCGCTCGGCTGGATTATCGATGATATCGAGTACATGGATTTGCTGAATTACAACTCCGAAGCTTGTGTGACCAACAACCAAGGAGATAACCTTTGCGCCATTGCGCCGGAGCACGGGACCATCGTAGAATCCCAACTAGCTACAGGCACCGTCGATCGCCTCGAAGACGTGGAAGTCTCCGTATTCCCGAACCCGGCGAAAAACGTTCTCAACGTGGCCCTCAACAGCGAAAACCAGCAGGACGTGAGCATCAGCATCCTCACCGTTGATGGAAAAGAGGTGATGGCAAGGTCGGTCAATCTGTATGGCAAAGACTTTGTCAGCCTTAACATCAGCGAAATCCCCTCTGGATTTTACTTCGTGAAAGTCAGCACCAACAAAGGTGTGCTGGTACAGAAAGTCATTATTGAATAAATCGAGAATTGAGAATTGAGAATTGAGAATTGGGAGCGTTTCCCATTCTCAATTCTCAATTATTTAAAGTTCCACCGCCAGTTCCTTTATTGTCTCTCCTTCGCTGACCAACTTCACCACATAATTTCCTTTTTCTAATCCTCTGATTTCAAATTCGAACCGGAATTTGTGATGGCCTCTCTTTTGGAGGCGGTTGCTGAAAAGATCGTGGAGATGCGCCCCATTTTCCGAATAAAGGCCGAAGCTCACCTTTTGGTCTTTTAGCAGTTCGTAATAAAATAGACCGTTCATTGCAACAGCCTCCCTCAGGTTGGCCGGTTGGCCGGGCAATTGGCGGTCTTGTGGCTGCTGGTATGCGATATGATATTCCGGCAGGGGCTTGCCGAGAAGTTCTGCGGTGAATTTTGCCAACGCCGGGTCTCCGATGCTTTCCAATCTGTCTGCATCCATCACGGCCCACACGGCATATTGGGCCGAAGGGTTTTTATGCAGGTTGTTTTCGCTGAGGTATCGGGCCATTTTCAGAAGAGGACCAGCGGCCATTTCCCCGAGAGAAAAAGCACTGCCTTCGGATGGTGAAGCGTTGTATGCCTCCACACAAAAGCCTGACAACTTCACGACGCGGTTTTTGCCACGGGCAACCAGAAAGGATTCCTCTTTTACGACCATGAGGTTTTGAAAGGCCGTGTCCTCCGCCTCAAAAATTTGCCCGGCGGGAACCGTAATGCTCAAGTCTCCACGGTACAGATTTCCCACCGTAATTTTCAAACAATCGCCCTCATGGCCTCCCGTGCCGGACGCCACCACTCTCAAATACTTTTTCTCAATGGCTTCTTTCAACGGTAGTGTCTTTGCGGGGAGATTTTCCCAAAAAAGAAATAGAATCGCTGTGATGGTCATCCATGCAGTTGTTTTCATCATGTGATAAATTATGGTGAGAAAATCCTGTAACGTTAGCTATTAGTCGATTATTGAATGGACAGCACCTCTTGGCTTTCTATCGTTGGCAATTTATTCCCTATCATTGCTTCCGAAACCTCCACTATTACTATTTGAGAAAATGAATCGTTGAAATTCACTCACTATCTCATTTTCACCGCGTGGACCTGATGAACCGCATAAGAACAGACGACAAGACGGTGCTCAAAGAACTTTTTGATGCACACTATTCGTCTGTCTGTGCGGCAATAAACCGTTTTACGGGTACACGGGGTGTCACCGAAGATTTGGCGCAGCAGGTGTTCATACGTTTTTGGGAAAAACGTCACCAACTCACCATAACCACTTCCGCCGGTGCCTATCTGCACCGCATGGCCATCAACGAAGCCCTCGCCTGGTTGCGTAGCAAAAAGAACCGCCCTGCGGAAGAAATCACCGCAGGCACTCCTTTTAAACCGGAGCAGGATGTGGAAAAGGGATACCTTCAGCAAGAATTGGAACAGCAAATTGTGGCGGCGGTCGCCACTTTGCCTCCTCGTTGCCGGACAGTATTTCAATTGAGCCGTTTCGAAGAAATGAGTTATAAGGAAATAGCCACCGAAATGGAGATTTCTGTGAAAACTGTAGAGCACCAGATGGGCAAGGCTCTTCGCGTATTGCGGGAGAGATTGAAATGGTACCTGAAAGGCGAATGATAGATAAACCGTCCTTTTTGGTATTAACTTTGGGCTGGCCTTCTTCCTTTTTTGATGGTTAGGTAGCTGAGCAGTGCCAGGTGGACGCTCACCAAATGCCTTATGCCCCTTTTTGTCAGACCGGCCAAAGTTCCTCCTTTACGTGTTGCCGGACTTCGCCAGCCCTTTATTACTTTTGCCAGGCAAAAATCGATTACGTACTTTTCCGGTACGCAAGGGTCAAACATACTATTGAGGCTATGGCAAATTCCAATCTTACACCGAAAGAACTCCAGCAAAAGAGGATGCCCATGTATCAAAGCATCATCCGATGGATGTGGAGGTTAGTCGGTTTCGGCATTGTTGCCGCTATCCTCGCTTTTGTCCTCCTCTCCTTTTCTGACCTGCCCGATACAGAAGAGCTTGAAAACCCGAAAAGCGAGCTGGCCTCTGATGTGATAGCCGGTAACGGCGAAGTGTTAGGGCGGTATTTCATCGAAAACAGAGTTCCCGTAGGATTTGAAGAACTGTCGCCGTATATCGAACAGGCGCTCATTGCCACAGAGGATGTTCGCTATTACAACCATTGTGGCATTGATTACCGCGGAGTGGCAAGGATGGTTTTCAAGACCATTCTCATGGGCGATAGAAGGTCCGGCGGCGGTAGTACTATCACGCAACAATTGGCGAAACTATTGTTCACGGGAAAACCGGGTTCTGGTTTCGAACGTGCCCTCCAAAAGCTGAAAGAATGGATTATTGCGGTCCGGTTGGAGAGAAAATATACAAAAGAGGAAATCATAGCGATGTACCTCAATAAATACGATTTCCTTTACGATAGTTATGGTATCAAAGCTGCGGCGGAAACCTATTTTGCAAAATCGCAGGACTCCCTCAATATCCAAGATGCAGCCATGTTGGTGGGCATGCTGAAAAACTCTTCGCTCTACAACCCTAAACGGAAAATGAAAGTGGCTTTAAAGCGCCGTTCCGTCGTTCTAAACCAAATGCGCAAGAGCGGGATAATCGACCTTGCAACTTACGATTCGCTGAAAGTGCTGCCCATTGACCTTTCCAAATTTCGAAGAAAATCACACACCCAGGGACTGGCACAATACTTCCGGTCGGAGCTGGCCCAGATGCTTCTCCACCACATCCTCGTTGGGGACGACGCACGCAAGAAGGCCGACGGTTCCCCTTACAATCCTTACAAAGACGGACTAAAAATTTACACCACCATCGACCCGGTGATTCAAAGGCATGCCGAAGAGGCCCGCGCTGTTACAATGAAGGCCCTGCAGGAAAAATTCTGGAAACACTGGAAGCGGAGGAGAAAGTCGCCATGGACCTATAAAACCGAGGATACCACTCCCTCTGAAATCAGATACCGAGACTGGAAGTTGCGCCAGTTGGTTCGAGAGTCAGACAGGTATGCCATCATGCGCGACCGCTATATCGGCACTTTGGAAAACGATTTGGAAAACGAGGTGGAAGATCTGAGGCTGAGCGATCTGGTCATCGGTCGCATGATAAAAGAAG
>CAZPHZ010000174.1:0-1972 GCA_964586035.1 uncultured Saprospiraceae bacterium | reverse complement strand
GAGGTGGAAGATCTGAGGCTGAGCGATCTGGTCATCGGTCGCATGATAAAAGAAGAAGAGGATAATGGCTATTTTAAAAAGCTGGTAAAAAATAAAAATATTTCCTCGCGACAAGCTTCGGTTTTCCGCAAGGCCATGCAAAACGAGCGATGGAATGAGTTGAAAAAGCAATGGCAGGATTTTCAGAAAGCCGTCACCATAGAGTTCAATAAAAAGGTAAAGATGAAGGTATTCGACTATAATGAAACCTTCGAAAAAGACACCGTCATGTCGCCACTCGATTCGCTGAAATACCTCCACATGTTTTTGCAAATCGGTTCCTTGGGCGTGGATCCTAAAACGGGTCACATACTATCTTGGATAGGTGGCATCAACCACAAGTATTTCGCGTTTGACCACACCCGAAGCAACCGGCAGGTGGGCTCCACATTTAAGCCTTTCATCTATGCTACTGCCATCGCACAACAGGGTATTTCACCCTGCCTTGAGGTGACGGACCTGCAACGCACTATCTTCCCCGATGATGGCAACTTCGGTCTGCTCGAAGCCTGGACTCCTCAAAATGCAGAGGGAAGGTATAGTGGGGAAAAGATGATGTTGAAAACCGCTCTCAAGAAATCTGTGAATTCGGTTTCTGTCTTTTTGATGCAACAATTGGGGGCCGTTGAACCGGTAATAGAACTTTTAGGCAACATGGGCGTGGATACAAAAAAAATCCCAAAACAACCCTCCATTTGCCTTGGAGCAGCCGACTTGTCGGTCTTTGACATGACGGGCGCTTACACCACTTTTGCCAATAACGGCTATTACAACAAACCAATTTTTATTACCCGAATCGAGGACAAAAACGGCCGGACGATCTATTCACAAGAACAGGAGGAAAGGCAGGCCCTCCGTGAGGAGCCGAATTACGTGATGGTGGAGATGTTGAAGTATGCCAGCGGAGGCATGGGGCTTAAAAGCGAAGTGGGTGGTAAAACTGGCACAACCAACGACTATGTGGATGGTTGGTTCATGGCCATCACCCCCAGCCTCGTCGTGGGCACATGGGTTGGCGGCGATGACCGCTGGGTGCGGTTCCTCACCTTGGCCGAGGGGCAAGGCTCCCGTATGGCAAAGCCCTTTTGCAAAGAGTTTCTCTCCCGGGTAGAAAACGACCCTAACGCAAGTTATAATTGGAAGGCCCGCTTCGTGAGGCCAGGCGGTGACCTCAGCATTGGCCTCGATTGCGACGACTACAACAACCGCGATAACAGCGACGATGAATTTGATACCAACCCCCCACCGCGTCCGAATATTTATGAAGACCCATTTGGCACTGGTATAAAACGGGATTCTACACAAACAAAATCCAATATTGAAAATGAGGATTTTGGAGGGTAATGTTTAGATGGCTGCAGCCATTCAGCCAAAGGCTAAATCCAAGGCTTAAAACCTGATAATGAACAAGTATTTCTATTTAATATTACTCATAACGACGGCATTGTTTACGCGATGCCTTCCGCCCGAGGATGAGATAATCACGGAGATTCACGTTGATTTTACCAACCCCGCCATCCAGCAACTCTACGACTTTCAGGACAATCGCCAGCCGGACAGCCTGTTTCGATATTTTCGCCACAAGGATCCCACCTTTCGATATTTGGCGGCGCTCGCCTTCGCTTCCATCAGGGACACAATGAAATTGGACAGCCTGGTGCCCCTTCTTTACGACCCTATTGACAAAGTGAGAATAGCGGCAGCGTATGCCATTGGCCAAACAGGCGCTACCAAAGGTGAGCAGTCGCTCATCAGCGCTTTCGACAGGACCGATACGGCAGGTGTTTCCAAGAATTTCAATGCCGCTATTCTCGAGGCCATTGGGTAATGCGGCACGGCGGCAACTCTGTGACTGCTCGCGCGCATCACAGACTCCTCGCAGCCTGTTCAGAAGCCTCTGAATATCGTCCCAATCCATCTCGCGACTGGCAGA
>CAZPHZ010000173.1:0-7472 GCA_964586035.1 uncultured Saprospiraceae bacterium | reverse complement strand
CTGCCGCATATACAATCCGATATTCCGGTAAGAATTCACAACCTGCTCGTATGGGACCGGGTGCATACTCTGGTAAATGTTCAATGCTTTTTTATAATAGAGAATGGCGTCTTTGTATTCCGAAACTTTTCCCAGACTATCTGCAATGGAAGCGTATTTTACAGCAATGAGGCGGTCAGTTGATTGCCCAAAAGAAAAGCTGACGGGCAGTAATGCCACTATGAAGAGTAAGTTTGTTCTGGATGTAATTCGTTTTCTCATTTTTACTCAACGGACGGGCCGGAGGTCGGCAGATAACGCTATTTCACCTATACTCATTACCTGATAACTATAGTTTTGGTGGCCAGTAAAACCCCTCCTTTGCCTGCGGCCTCAAAATAGTAAACGCCCGGGGGAATCGAATTCTTTTTGAAAGTTATTTGCCTTCCCGGTTCTACGGCTTTCGTCCAGACGGGACGGCCATTGGTGTCGAACAGGGTCAGCGTAGCCGGTTCCAAAAGTCGACTCACGTCAATGGTGGCCTCGCCAAAAACGGGGTTTGGGAAAATGCGTATTTCAACTTCAATTCCGGGTGGGGTAGCGGTGGCGGTTACATTTTCCGGCACCAATTGAAATTCCAGCCAAAGGCTGTCGCCATCCGCCAGGCCGATGGTTATAGATTTGGGTAGGTAGCCCTCACTTGAGGCATCGAGGGCATAGTTGCCGGAAAGGAGTCCTTTTTTGAATTGGCCATTGGCCAAAAGCTGGAGCGTGTCCTGCGATGCCGTCAAAACCACAGACGCCCCGGGCAACGGTTCTCCCGTGAGGCTGTCGGTTACAACGCCGTAAAATCGCGCCGCACGGGTGGCATTGAATGTCCAGATGTACAGTCCATCAGTGCGATTGCCGCCAATTATTTTTCCCGAAGGGAAATAAGGACACGCAGACCAGAGCCCATGAAATCCACCCGACGGGCCATCCCAGGTGTCGTAATAGCCCACCTCGACCGGCACTTTCGGGTCGGCGATGTCAAACACGCGCAATCCCTCCGTGTTGTGCGATACAAAACAGAAGTCGTCTTTTACATAAGGATTGTGAACAAGGCTCTGCGAATTAGCTGTAAATTGGGCTACTTCAACGGGATTGCCCAGGTCTTCAATATTGAAAATCCGCGCGGGATAACCATCCTCTTCGTCTGTGACTATCAGGTATTTCCCATCTTCTGTGGACGAAGAACTGTGGGTATTCGTACCTCCATAAGTCACCTTTCCGATGAGGGTCGGATTCGTTTTATCCGAAATGTCCACGATGTCTATTTCTTTGTTATAAAAAGCTGCCGCAAATAGCAGGTTTCCACGGATGTGGCTGTCGTGGATGTAATAACCCGGTGCATAAACCCCTATTTCAACAGGATGGCTCGGGTCGCTCACATTCATGATATGTACACCCTGTGTGGTAGTTGTACCCATCACGTACACAAATGGATCATCACTGTCTATGGCTTTCTGAATGATATGACCGGTAGTGAAAGTCTCGTTGTAGGTGGTGACGAGGTGCAGGCTGTCCGGCAAATATTCAAGGTCAATAACTTGCATTCCATGCCCTGTGTCCTGCACATCCGTCACGACGTATGCGTAGTGACCGAGAGTGGTAATTTCACGCCAATTGGTGTGTGGCCCGGGTACAAAACCTAGCTCGGCCAAAGAGTCGGGATCGTCGATTCGGTAAACAGCTGTACCGGTTTTCGCGCCAATCAAGGCGTACTCTTCACCGTTGGGGCCAATGTATGCCCAACTGCCCGAATATCGCAAATCGCCGCGATTGACCTGGCCAAAAAGGCTCACATTCATGGATTCCTGTCCAAAAAGACCGTTCATGAGTGAGCCAAAAAAAATGAATAAAACGAGGGGATTCTTCAACATCAGAATGTGCTTTTTCATGATTACCAAAAATCAAAATTATCATTCACCTTTGCAAAGCAAAGTAAGAACCGGCTTATTTCTCACTTCAGGTAGGATTGACGACCTAATCCGGATTATTTTTTGAATAAAATTCTAAGTGTAATTGATGAAAGTACTCATAACCTGTCCTCCAATGCTGCGGATGATAGATGAATTCAAGTCCGCCTTTTCTGAAAGGGGAATTGAGTTGCTCACTCCGGAAGTGGTGCAGACTCTATCTGAAGAGGATTTGATGACATTGCTGCCGAAAGTGGACGGGTGGATAATCGGTGACGACCCAGCCACCCGCCGGGTTTTCGAGGCTGGTAAAAATGGCCTGCTCCGGGCCGCCGTGAAGTGGGGTGTAGGCGTGGATAATGTCGATTTCCAGGCATGTATTGATTTGGGCATCCCCGTCATAAATACACCTCAGATGTTTGGGGAGGAAGTGGGCAGCCTTGCCGTTCATTATCTCATCGGTTTGGCACGTGAAACATTTCTCATCGACCGCGGTGTGCGCAATGGCGAATGGCCAAAGCCCGCGGGCATTTCGCTTTCTGGCAGAAAAGTAGCCCTCATTGGTTTCGGAGATATTGGCCGTGCGGCGGCACGGCAAATGCTGGCTTTTTGCCTTTCCGTTAATGTTTACGACCCCTTTGCAAAGCCCACGGAGGAGGACCTGCTGAACTATTCTTTCTGCGCCTTTCCGGAACGGCTTGCCGAAGCTGATTTCGTAGTGATAACCTGCGCTCTGACGGCCGCCACCCGCCACATTATTAATAAAGAGAATTTGGCAAAAATGAAGAAGGGCGTGAGGTTGGTGAATGTATCCCGTGGGAACATCGTTTCCGAACCAGCACTTGTCGATGCTTTGCAATCTGGACAGGTACATTCCGTGGCATTGGATGTTTTCGAAAATGAGCCGCTTCCTGCTTATTCTGCGCTGCGCTCTTTCGAGCGATGCATATTTGGCACCCACAATGGCTCCAACACTGTGGATGCAGTGAGGCGGGCCAGTCTCGTGGCCATGAAACGCATGTTCGAATTTTTAAAGGTATAAGTCTAAATCTGAAAAGCATGCAAAAAAATGTAATCATCACAGGTGTTTTGGGGGGAATCGGGTCTGCCTTGGGGGCGGCTTTCAAGGAAGCTGATTATTATGTGTATGGCTTGGATATGCGGGAAAACTTCCAGGAAAATTGTGACAGATTCATTCGTTTCGACATCAACCAGTTTGTATCCGATGCAGCCTACCGAATACGCTTTACTCAAATCTTCGAGGAAGTTGTCCCGCGTCTGGATGTGCTTATTAACAATGCGGGCGTTCAGCGTTTGGACAGACTTGAGGATATTAAATTGGACGATTGGCAGGAAACGGTAAATGTGAACCTGACAGGTCCGATGTTGCTCAGCAAACTATTCTTATCTAGATTGGAGGAGCATAACGGATGCATTGTAAATATTGGGAGTATCCACCAACAACTTACCAAGAAGGGTTTTGTAAGTTATGCCACCTCGAAAAGCGCACTCGTCGGTTTGACCAAAGCTATGGCGGTCGATTTGGAGGGACGTGTTCGTGTGAATGCCATCAGCCCGGCAGCCATCGAAACCGAAATGCTGAAGGCTGGCTTCGAAGGCGATGATAATGCCATTGACGAGCTGCGTGAAATTCATCCGGTAAAACGCATTGGTTATCCCCACGACGTGGCTAAACTTGCGTTGTTTTTGGCTTCAGAAAATATGGGATTCATTCATGGGGCCAATATCTTGTTGGACGGTGGTATCAGTTCTGTGCTGAAAGACTTGTAAAACTACGGCGACCATTTTGACACATTTTTCACGCTCATGTAAAATTTAATATGGCAAGACCACAAGGCGCATTATTCGGCATAAACCTGCTGGGCAAGAAAGAAAATGGGAAAAACAAATTTGATGATGCCTGGCAGTTTTTACATTGGCGGTACAAATATGCCCCGCGGCTTCGTAAATATCACAACCTGCATCTGGGAAAAGATTGCTTCATTCTCGGCAATGGTCCGTCTCTGAATAAGATGGATTTGGCCCCGCTGGCTAACTACCACACCTTTGGTCAAAATAAAATTTTCCTGATTTCAGACAGGGTAGATTTGAATCTAAGCTATCTGGTTTCCGTGAATCCGTATGTCGTAAAACAGAGCAAGCAGGAGTTTGAAAATATGACCTGCCCGGTTTTTGTATCGCATACGGCGGCCAGAGGTATCATTGAGGACAAGCCACATATCGAAAGATTGCACACGCTGAATGTCTGGAGCTTTTACGAAGATATCACTAAGCCCATTTGTGAGGGTAACACGGTGACTTTTGTGTCTCTTCAAATTGCATATTATATGGGATTCAAGAGGGTTTTTCTCATTGGAGTAGATCACAGTTTTAAGCAAAAGGGCGACTCCCACGAGGTACAGATTTACAAAGGAGATGATGAAAATCATTTCCATCCAGATTACTTCAAAGGGCAGCAATGGCAACTGGCCGATGTGTATGGTTCGGAAGTTTCTTACCACTTGGCCAATTACTACTTCAAGAAAGACGGCCGCCAGATTATCGATGCCACGGTAGATGGAAAGCTGGAGGTGTTCCCAAAGGTAAGCATTTCAGATGCGTTGAACATCGCCGGGAAAAAGTAAAAAACCGGGCCTTCCCCGACGTAAATTATTTGTTACAAAAGAACTTGAGCTTTCATTGATTGCCCCCTCTCCGTGTTTGTTGTAACTTTTTGATAATGAATTCGTTAAGACTTCAAGTTTTCGAGCTTATATAAAACTTTGAGCAACAGTCATTTTTTGTAGGCTGAATACTTTATATTCTAAACCGGCGAATGTATATTTGTGACTTTCCACATTGGATGGAACGATGTGGACATTTTTTTTTTGAACACGAACTCACAATAAGTATCTGTGGTAAATGCTATTATAGTCGAGGATGAATTGAAGAGCATGAATAACCTGAAAAATCTTTTGGGTCAGCATTGCCCGGAAGTTCATGTTTTGGGAGAAGCGACAAACATTGAAGAAGGACTCGAGTTATTTTCAGGTGCCGGATTCAAACCAGATGTTGCATTTCTCGACATTAGTTTACCAGATGGGTTGGTCTTTAAAATGTTGGATGAACTGAGGCCCATTGATTTCGAAGTGATTTTCATAACGGCCTATAATGAACATGCCATCAAGGCCTGCCAGTACAGTTCCATCGGATACATTTTGAAACCAATAGACTCGGATGAATTAGTTCAGGCAGTGAATAGAATCAGGATTTCAGAGTCTAATCAGATTGACCAACGACTGGATTTATTTAGCAAGCAGCTACGGTACCCCAATACTTTTGAGAAAATCAGTGTATCAGCTATAGATGGGATTTATTTTGTAAATATTAAGGATATAGTTAGGTTTGAAGCTGAAGACAATTATACCCACATTTTTTTAGAAGGCGGGAGAAAGATTACCGTATCAAAAACAATCAAAGCATATGAGGATATGCTTATCAATAGTCATTTTTATCGCGTACACAAAAGGCATGTTATAAATTTGAATTTCATGAGGAAGTTGGTCAAAGGGGATGGAGGCTACCTTGTGATGGATGATGGGATGAAAATTGACGTGTCAAGAAGACGTCGCCCTGCTTTTATGGAACAAATGAGGAGGCTTGAGGAGCGATTGTAATCAACATGGACCTATTACCTGTTTTTATACACTATGATTTGACAAATGTGTAACACTTTTAATTTCAGTAAGGCATCTTAATTCCAATGATCTATCTGTGAAGCGAGTTGTTCGGACAAGAAGACGCAGTTTTTTTTTGAAACCACTTTGGTTAATTTGATGGATTCATTTTTTTTGGGGGTGCTACAAGGCATTACACCGATGTTAATCATACAATTGAGAGAAACACTATGTTTAGATTCATCACACTTAATCTCGGTACTATGGAGAAAACTGCCCTTTACAAAAGGCACCGTTTGAATGACATTGGTGACATCGTCAAATTGAAAAAGATAGTAATGAAACGGTATTCTGGAGATTTAGGAAAGAAAACCCTTGAAGGTGAAGGGAATTCGAAATCTCGTTACGATTTATATTCCCCTGCTCCTTGCGAAGGGAAATTGCCTCAATGAGCATTCGAGCCGTTTCAGAATTGAGTTGCCTTTATTTAGCGATACACTAATTTCCTTTCTTATACCAAAGAAAGCTTGAAGAGGTTGTGCTGTAGAAGTACAATCTCTTTGTGTTTTCTTTCACCTGGAAAGCATCTACCTCCGAATGTTGCCGAAATGGAACCGGGATTCGAATACCAAAGATAATTCATACAAATTACTAATTACGACATGTCAAATGGGGATATTTTGCAACAGCTTATTAACCTCGACAAGGCCACCAGTCAGCTCGTTTTCACAGATATTCCCAAAGCTCAGAAACTCCTTGCTGAGCTGCTGGCTATTTTGAAAACCGTCGATGAGCCGGATTATCAGCTTAATTACCATTTGAACACCGCTTTGATTGAAAACCTGCTGTATAACTATGATTTAGCCGAACAGCAATTTGGTATTGCATTCGAGATTCTTAATGAGCGCGGCGATGCCAGCCAACTGGCAGAAGCTTACATCGATTATGCAGGTACGCTGCTCAATCTGGACAATGTAGGCAAAGCCAAAAATATGCTAGATGAGGCTTCTAAATTTTTGAAGAATTTCCCGGATGACAGATTGAACTCCAGGTTGGTTTGCAGGCTGGGTTATCTGGAATTATACCAATCGAACTACGGAAAGGCCCTCGAGTATTTTTTAGAAGCCGAAGACCAAATATATAGGCTGGAACCGAATCTGGGTATTAAGGATTACTATTTTATCACCTTGATTCAAAGCGGTTTAGGGAGTATTCATGCCAAAAATGAGGAGCCGGCAAAAAGCATCCAGGCTTATCTCGAAGTAGTTGAGCTTTGTGAGAAAAAGGGAATGAAATCCCGGCTTTCATGGCATTATTTAAAAGTTGGAAATGGCTACATGTCCATGAAAAAGCCGGAAAAAGCTATTCACTATTTCAAGTTAGCTATTCGGGCTATGGATGATATGAATCAGCAGGCTCGTGCAAGCGCATACGCCAATCTGGGCTATTGCTACATGAAATTGGGGAAACATAAAGATGCACTGCGTCTTCTTTCATTAGCTTACCCGCTGTTCATTGAAAGCAGGCCCATGAATCTTGCCAATATCGAATGGTGGCGTGCCAATGTAAATGTGGCTTTGGGCAAACGAACGAAGGGGCTTAGGTACTATTTCAATGCGCTTGACTTTGCGAAGGAAGCAGGTGACAATAAGCAAATTTCGGGAATCCTGAAGGCCATAGCTAATTGGTACGCACAAGTGGGAGAATTTAATAGCGCATACGAATTTCAAAAGCTCTATGAGGAGGCCATCGAAAATTACCTCATGGAAGTAAAAGCCTCTGAGTTGAGGGAATTAGAAATAAAATACGAGGCTGAAAGAAAAGAGGAGGCCCGTAAGAAATAAGAAGATTACACCAG
>CAZPHZ010000172.1:0-7477 GCA_964586035.1 uncultured Saprospiraceae bacterium | reverse complement strand
AGGCGGTTCACAAAACTCTCCTCGCCTTTGCGGAGCCATGCCCGCGGGTCGTAGAATTTTTTGTTGGGTTTTTCGTCGCCCTCCGGGTTGCCGATTTGCGTTTGCAGGTAGTCCTTTTTCTCGTTGTAGTAACCATGCACGCCATCCCAGAATGCCCACTGCATGTCGGTGTCGATGTTCATTTTGATGGCGCCGTATTCGATGGCTTCCCGGATGTCTTCCCGGGAGGAGCCGCTTCCCCCGTGAAAGACGAAGTTGACGGGATTTTCGCGCTCGGTCTTGAATTTTTTGTGAACGTATTCCTGTGAGTTTTTCAGGATGACGGGCTGCAATTTTACGTTACCGGGTTTGTACACGCCATGTACATTGCCGAATGCAGCCGCAATGGTGAAGCGGTTGCTTATTTTGCTCAGTTCGTCGTAGGCGAAACCCACTTCTTCTGGCTGGGTGTAAAGACGTGAACTGTCCACATCTGTGTTGTCCACACCGTCTTCTTCACCGCCGGTGACACCCAACTCAATTTCGAGGGTCATCCCGATGGCGCTCATGCGCTTGAGGTATTTGGTACTGATTTCAAGATTTTCGGCGATGGGCTCTACCGACAGGTCGAGCATGTGCGAGCTGTAAAGGGGGTATCCTCTGGATTCGTAAAACCGTTCGCCGGCCTCAATCAAACCATCAACCCACGGCAGCAGTTTTTTGGCACAATGATCGGTGTGCATGATGACGGTCACGCCGTAAGCCTTGGCCATAGCATGAACGTGCATGGCGCCGGAAATGCCTCCCAAAACGGTGGCTTGCTGGTTTTCATTCGACATGCCTTTGCCCGCGAAAAACTGAGCGCCTCCGTTTGAAAACTGTATTATGACGGGAGAGTTTACCGCCTTGGCTGTCTCCAACACTGCATTGACAGAATCAGTGCCGATGACATTGACGGCGGGTATGGCAAAATTATTATCGTTGGCGTAATTGAAAAGTTCGGTTACCTCGTCACCGTGCAAAACGCCGGTGCGGAATCTTGTGGAAGTCTGTACATTCATAATGGAAACTGAGTTTTGTAGTGAGCGGCGAAGGTAGCGACTTTCTCTGTTTTTTGGAGTGAGATTAATCAGAAAAGGTGGCACCCGAACAGGTGCCACCTTTTTGGAAAGATTTCCAGAATACAATTTTACATAAGGGGTTCTACGGTTGGTTCTTCTTCTTCAGGAATCAGGAAATAGTCTTCCATTTTGTCTTCCATGCCAGCCTTAATCATATCGCTGAGCGCCTCAAGGCTGATGTTGGCTTTAATGGATACGAAGGCCATTTCACCCTCTTCGGCGTCGTTGTACAGAATGAGCATATTTTCGATGACACCGCCCATTTCCCGCACCATTATTTGCACATCCATTTGGCCTTGCCGAACCAAAATCAGGTCGTCGAAATCTTCGTCCTGCAAATTTTGGCGAAGCTTCCTGACGTCGTCCTGTTTGATTTTGCTCCCATCTTCCGAATACATGAAACGGACGGCACCGGCTTTTTTCAACAGGTCCATCGCCATTTTTTCCTGTTCTTCGTCCACATTTTTTTTAGCGATTTTCCCACCCATGCGTATCAGCCAGCCTGGAATCTTGGCGTTTTGAACACCTCTTTCTCTTTTGTGCTGCCGGTAAAATTTGTTCAGCGTCCGCGTTTGGCTGAAAGCCATCGCCGGCACCATCAGCATCATTATCGCAATCAGAATGTTTTTCATAAACGGGTGTTTTAAGTTAAAGGTGAGAGGTAGGAGGGCAGAAATATGGGCACCCCTGCTACCTCACACTTATTATCGCTGACCTCTGAACTCATCATGGTTTATCGTTGTCATCGTGGCCGTGCTTGCCGCCTTTGTCCTTAAAGGCCTTACTAAGTTCACCCACTTTGTCGAGGTCGATGTTGCCGATGAAGCTGATGAGTACGAAATCTTCATCCTTGCCGCCGACGAGAAGCAATAGCTCATTGATGGCGTCGCCGGATTGTTTCACCAAGAACTGCACGTTCTCGGATTTACCTTCCCTGACTGTCATCAGAGTTTCGTACTCGTTCCTGTTAATTATTTTCAGGGCTTCGTTGTAAAACTGGAGTCCGTCTTCTTCTGTGGTGAGAATGCGGAGACCTTTCAGTTCTTTGACCACATCGAGGATGGCCCCAGCCTCTTCGTCGTCGAGGTCGATGTCCATTTTGTTGATCATTTCGAACATCTTACCGCTCACATACACAACTGTGAAGCGCTCGTCGTCCACATATTTTTTGAAATATTTGGAAATGGCGTCTTCGCTAGTTTGTGCCTGTGCCGTAGTTGTGGAAGCGGCGGTGATCAATAGTGCGAACAAAATTGTGAGATACTTCATGATTTTTAATGTTGAGTTTGTATTAAACAATCGGGTAATTTTTAGAAATTCGACGGGCACCCAATTTTCGATTAGTTACCTGCCAGATTAGAATCATCAATTTAAATACTTGCTGATTTTTTGGGTTTTGAGGACTTCACGCTCCGTTGTTTCCTTCCCTTTATTGAGCTTCGCTGAAAGCAGACGCAAGGCATCCACAGCCTCAGCGTAAGCCATGTCCGGGTCTGTTATTTCGATAATCGTAGCTCCCTGATGGTGCTTTGGTGCAATGGGTTTGAGCAGCATGAAAGCGGCGATGAGCACCACACCCACGGCGGCGATTCTCAGCGCATGGCGCCGCCAGTTTCGCATTGGGACCACTTTGGCAGAGCTTTCGATTTGGGCCATTAATTTTTGGTCAAAATCACTGCCCAGCGTTTGCTCTTTTTCATTTTTCAAAAATTGAAAGAGCGGTCGGTAGGGCTTAAAGGATTCATCCACCTCGCTTTGGTTGAAATAATCCCGCAGTCTTGCCTCTTCCTCCAGCGTGGTATTGCCCTCGAAATATTTGTCGATCAGATTTTTGATATTCATTTGAGAATCCATTGTCGTATCTTTTTCATTTGAAAATTTACCGGGAACTTTTCAGCTCGTATTTCAACAGGCGGGCTCTGATTGTTTTCCTTGCCCGGAATAGATTCACTTTCACCTGGTCCAGTGACAGCTCCAGCCCATCGGCTATTTCCCGATAACTCAGTCCCTCGATGTCCCGAAGGTGCATGATGTTTTTTTGCTTTTCGGGCAATTGTTCCATCATGTCTTTCACCAAGCCGATGATGTCATTTGTGACGGCCTGCCGGTAGGGGTCAGGAGCCTTGTCGTGCAGGTCGAATCCCTGTTTGATGCCATCGACCCGTTTGTGCTTTGAGCGAAGTTTGTCAATCGAAAGGTTCCTGGTTGCCGTCATGCACCATGCTTCCACGTTGGCAATCTGGTTCATGTGCTCCCTGTTTTTCCAAAGTTTAATGAACACCTCCTGCACAATATCTTCGGCCTCTGTCGCACTGTTTACAATGCGCATGGAGAAGCGAAATAGCTTGTTTTTTACAGGCAGTATTTTCGATTGAAATTCTTGTGGGCTCATTTCGAGTAGGTGACGATGTCCTTACCGGCTTTGTTACAAGGGCGTAAAAAAATGTTGGCAATCAGGCTCTAAAGAAAAGGTAAATAACGGAAAGGATGCTCTACTTTTGACGTTGAGAGAGTAGAAATTATGTGAAATATGCGTCTCAAAAAATTCGACAAACTCCTCGTTAAAAGTTTCCTGCCGCCATTTGTGGTCACGTTTTTCATTGCCCTTTTCGTGTTGGTGATGCAAACGCTTTGGCTTTACATCGATGACATCGCAGGCAAAGGAGTGGGTTTTTTCCTTCTGGTGGAATTGGTGAGTTACATGTCGGTGTCAATGATACCGATGGCGTTGCCGGTGGCGGTGCTCATCTCCTCGGTGATGGTGCTGGGGAATCTGGCGGAGAAATACGAGTTGTCGAGTATAAAGTCGGCGGGCGTGAGCCTATGGCGGGTAATGGTGCCGTTGATGGCGGTGACTACGTTCATCGGAGTTTTTTCCTTTTTTTGTTCCAATAATTTTATCCCCGTTTCCAACCTGAAATTCAAATCCCGGCTTTATGACATACGCCGGCAAAAGCCCACCTTAAGCCTGGAAGAGAGCACTTTTAATGACGACTTTAAGGGTTTTTCCATTCGTATCGGCGACAAGCTGCCCGATGACCGTACCATCAAAGACGTCCTATTGTATGACGACTCGAAATCCGGAAACGGCCAACTGATTGCCGTAATGGCAGACAGCGGCAAAATGTATGGCTCACCTGACGGGAAGTATTTCGTCATGAATCTATTCAATGGCGAGCAATACCTGGAACCCAAAAAAATGGGAAAAAAAAGCAAAAGCAAGTACCCGATGGTGCGCACGAGTTTCAAGGAATGGAATAAAGTCTTCGACCTCGACGAATTCGAGCTGGACCGGACGGATGAGAATTTATTCAAGTCGCACCACACCATGTTGAGTGAGCGGCAGTTGCTCATCGCCATCGATTCCATTGACAAAAGTATCAGGGACCGGTTGATAAAAAATGCCAACCAGACTGATAAACATTTTTTCTTTTGGAACGAAGCGATGGAACAGCAGTTGCGGGAAAGGCGAAAACGAGACTTGGAGGTCCAGTTAGCAATTGCCGATTCCAATATGGTGAAAAAGGAGTTCCCGGAAAAGCCCAAAACAAAAGGCAAAGCAACGGATGGCGGCACTGTTAAAATAGCAAAGAAATCATTGACAAAGAACCGTAAAAAGCCTCAAATAAGAAAGCCCAACAAAGCGCAAATCAGAAAACAACAGCGGAGCAAATCCGTTGCCAAAGGGAAAGCAAAACACAAGTATCTGCCGGCCGATAGCTCCCTCATTGGAGCTGCATTTGTCGTCATGCAATACCCCAAAAATACCCGGGGAAGAATTCTGGATAAAGCCAGCAACGACGTGAGAAGTCTCAGAGACCAGGCCCGGCACTCAAACAGCACACTGTCAAAAGTCAGAGAAAACAGAGTAAAGCACGTATTCGAGTTTAATTCGAAATTCAGCATGGCGCTAGCCTGTTTTATCTTCCTTTTTGTCGGAGCTCCGATGGGGGCAATCGTGCGGAAAGGAGGATTTGGATGGCCACTGCTCATTTCCATTGTGTTTTTCATGCTTTTTGTGGTCATCACTATTTTTAGCAAAAATATTGCGGAGCGGTTCGTCATCAACGCCATTTTGGCCTCCTGGCTCAACTGCCTCATCATCTTTCCAATGGGCCTGGTGCTCACGTTTTGGGCGATGCACGATGTCACCATTCAGCAAGTGGGCGATTTTTTCAAACTCAAATGGATGTTTAAGAAGCGTATTGGCGCGTTAGCGCATTGGTCCCAAAGTGCCAAAACGCCAACATGCCATCATGAAAATCCTATTCGATAAATATTGGCTCAGATGGACCCTCGCCTGTGCCGCCGGTGGATTGATGGGCTGGGGGGTCGTAGCCGCGATTGCAATTTCTATCAATAGGTCTTTGGGAGAAACCCTGACGGTAGGTGATAAAGCATTGCACTTGCTCATCATGGTATTTGCCGGGGCCATCGAAGGCTTCCTTTTCGGCCTCTGGCAGTGGAGGGTTTTACGGCAGAAATTCCCTGAAATGCCTGCTCGCGAGTGGATTGGCTACACGATGGCGATTGCCATGCTGGGGTGGTTTTTGGGCATGTTGCCCTCGCTGCTTCTGACCTTGGGTGATGTCCCCTCGCCTCCGCAACCGGTGGAACCCCCTTTGGTACTTATTTTGGCGGGAGCCATGGCATTGGGCTTGTTCCTCGGAGCCATGTTCGGACTTTTTCAATGGTTTGCTTTTCACAAATACGCCCGCGAGTCTATTCAGTGGGTTACCGGCAACTCACTCGGCTGGGCGCTGGGCATGATGTTCATATTCGCCGCCTCCACCTGGCCGGATGAGAGCACACCTTTGGGCGGCATCGTCGTTGCCGGCATCGCCGGAGGCTCATTGTCCGGGTTGAGCGTTGGAGCTATCACCGGAATTTATTTGAATAAAATCATTGAGGAAAACGAGGGGAGGCAAAAGCCTGGAGAAGAACAGCATTAAGCGTGCTCTTTAAGGTTCAGAGGTTTCATAAAATTCTTCCCCATTTATTTCACAAAAACAAAAGTTGGTAGACATTGTCTCCGGCATTCCACATATTTTCTTACGTATTTTTTCCGGAATAGACTTTTCTCAATACCTTTCGGCTCGTTTTTTAGAAAAGGCTGGGGCCGGGAACAGCAATTTCTCGTCTCGAATTTCCGCCCTTCATTTCAAATAAATGCTAAAAAAACTAACTGCGAATGAGTACTAAACAAGAAGCATGGGGCTCAAGAGTTGGGCTTGTATTAGCCATGGCGGGCAACGCCGTCGGATTAGGCAACTTTCTCCGCTTTCCGGTGCAGGCCATCGAAAACGGGGGTGGCACTTTCATCATACCTTATCTCGTCTGTTTTCTGCTGATGGGGCTTCCGCTCCTATTTGTGGAATGGTCGATGGGGCGGTTCGGTGGCAGTTATGGTCATCACAGCACACCCTTCATCCTCGACACGATGGACAAAAGGAAATTCTGGAAGTACCTCGGCGTATTCGGCCTGTTCACCAATATCGCCGTGGCGGCCTACTACTGCTACATCGAAAGCTGGGCTTTGAGCTATGCCGTAAAATCCCTCATGGGGGTTTTCGGCGGTATGTCTCAGGCAGATGTAGCTGCCCATTTTGAACAGTACGTTGGCCTCGGCAGTACCATGCCTATTGTATTTTGGATCCTCTGTCTGGCCCTGAACACGTGGGTCTTGTCGCGGGGCCTCAGCGGTGGCATCGAAATGGTGGCCAAATTTGCCATGCCGCTGCTCATCATGTTCGGCATTTTGCTAGCCATTCAGGGGCTGACCCTTCATGCAGGAGAAAAGGGAGCCATCCACGATGGGCTGGTGGGCCTCAACTGGCTGTGGAATCCAGACTTTTCCACTATATGGAGTGCCAAAGTATGGCTGGCCGCTGCAGGACAGATTTTCTTCACGCTGTCGGTGGGCATGGGTACCATCCAATGCTATGCGAGTTACCTCCGCTCAAAAGACGACATTGCACTGAACGCCATGAGTGCCGGATGGATGAACGAATTTGTGGAAGTAGTGCTCGGAGCAGCCGTTGTCATTCCCATTTGTGTGGGCTATTTTGGTATCGACGATGTGAAACAAATCGTGGCCGATGGCGGCGGTTTTGGGCTGGCATTCCAGACCTTGCCGGCGCTGTTCAACAATTGGGGCGAAATGCTCTCCATCGTGGCGGGGTTCAGTTGGTTCGGACTGCTGTTTTTCGCAGGCATTACCTCGTCGCTGGCAATGGGTACGCCGTTCATGGGATTCCTGCAGGACGAATTTAATTTCAACAAAGTAAAAGCCGCCATCAGCTTTGGCTTGTTCATTCTGATACTCGGCGCACTCACCGTGATATTTTACAACGAAGTTGTTTTTGCGGATAGTGATG
>CAZPHZ010000171.1:0-7485 GCA_964586035.1 uncultured Saprospiraceae bacterium | reverse complement strand
GCCGTCCCAGCGGTGGAGACTGTGGCGGCCAAAACTCTGGGGGAGATGACCCGGCTGGTCGAGACCGGCGCCGCCGCCACGGGGCTGATGGCCATCGAAAACACCGTGGCAGGCACCATCATGGGCAATTACCGGCTCCTTCACCAATCGGACCTCCGCGCCAGCGGCGAGGTGTATCTGCGCATCCGGCAGAATTTGCTGGCCCTGCCCGGCCAGAGCATCGAAGATCTGACCGAGGTGCATTCCCACCCCATGGCCATCGCACAGAGCGAGCAGTTCTTTCGCCATTACCCGCACATCCGGCTCGTCGAGTCGGAAGATACGGCTCTCAGTGCCCGTCGCATCCGGGAAAAGGGCCTGACCCGCATTGGTGCCATAGCCAGCGAGTTGGCGGCGCAGATGTACAAGCTCGGCATATTGGCCGAAGGCATCGAAACCAACCACCGCAATTTTACCCGGTTTCTCGTGTTGGAGCGCTCCAACGACCAGCCTGCTGGCGGAGATGCGGCCAAGGTGTCGCTCTGCTTTACCCTGCCTCACAAAATTGGCAGTCTCAATAGCCTTCTCAGCGTCATGGGAGCTTATGAACTCAACCTGACAAAAATCCAGTCCGCACCCATTATCGGCAAAGAGTGGGAGTATTTATTTTTTGTGGATTTCGTCATCATGGGCCAGATTTCGTGGCGGCAGGCCGTGGATGCCATCCGCCCCCTGACCACCAACCTCCAGGTACTCGGAGCCTACCCCCAGGGACGGCATTTCGAAGAATAACAGAATCATTCAATCCTTGAAAAAACGAACCATCATACCACCAGCCAGCCGCCTCGGCAACGTGCAGGAATACTATTTCTCAAAAAAGCTGCGGGAGATAGCGGATATGCGTCGCCGCGGCATCGACATACTCAACCTCGGCATCGGCAGCCCCGACCTGCCGCCTTCCGGGGAGGTCGTTGAAGAACTGACGGCATGGAGCCGTCAACCCTGCTCCCACGGCTACCAGCCATACAAAGGTCTGCCCGAACTGCGGCAAGCCCTCGGCAGCTGGTACCGCCGCCACTTCGGTGTGGCGCTGAACGCCGACAATGAAATCCTGCCGCTCATCGGCTCCAAAGAGGGCATCGTCCACATCGCCATGACCTTCCTCGAAGCGGGCGATGTGGCGTTGGTGCCCAACCCCGGCTACCCCTCTTACCGCGCTGCCTCGGAGTTGGCGGGTGCCACCGTGGTTGAGTACAAATTATCGGAAGATGAAGGCTGGTTGCCCGACCTGGAGGTGCTCGATCAACAGGACTTGTCGCGAGCGAAAATCATGTGGCTCAACTATCCCCACATGCCCTCCGGCGCACAGGCCAGCCGCGACTTTTTTGAAAAACTGGCGGGCTTCGCCCGAAGGCATAAAATTTTGCTCGTAAACGACAACCCCTATTCTTTCATCCTCAACAACCGGCATCTGAGCCTGCTGTCCGTGCCCGGTACGAAAGGCGTGGCGCTGGAGCTGAACTCCCTCAGCAAATCGCACAATATGGCGGGCTGGCGCCTCGGCATGCTGGCAGGCGATGCGGCTCTTCTCGATCTCGTAGTGCGCTTCAAAAGCAACGTGGATTCCGGCATGTTCAAGCCCGTGCAGATGGCTGCCGTCCGCGCCCTTCAGGCACCCCCCGAATGGTACGAACAACAGAACGACACCTACCGCCGCCGCCGGGACAAAGTGCATCAGCTGCTGGATATGCTGGGTTGCACGCGGTACTCCGGCCAGACCGGCATGTTCGTGCTGGCAAAGGTGCCCGGAGATTTCGCCGACGGGTACACCTTTTCCGATTTTTTACTCGAAAAAGCGCACATTTTCATCACGCCGGGCGGCATTTTCGGCTCGCAGGCCAATGGGTATGTGCGCGTGTCGCTGTGCAGCTCGGAGGAGGTTTTTGCGGAAGCGATTGGCAGACTGGAGGGGTTGAGGATGGTTGAGGGAAGTTGAGGGAAGTTGAGGAAAGTTGAGAGAGTTGAGGGAAGTTGAGAGAGTTGAGTTGAGGAGGTTGAGAGGGTTGAGAAAAGTTGAGGAAAGTTGAGGAAAGTTGAAGGGGGGGGGGGAGGGAGTTTATGTTAGAAACGATATGGGAGTTGAGCTGGAAAACAAGGATATTTTGACAGGGTGTCAATTGGCCTTCTCCTCAACCCTCTCAACTTCTCCTCAACCTCCTCAATCAAATAAACCTAACAAACCTTATCAACCATAAAAATGACCATCACAATCATCGGCACCGGACACATCGGCGGCAGCATGGCCATCAGCCTCAAGGAGAGTGGATTCGCTCAAAATGTTATCGGCGTGGACACCTGCAAAGAGAGCCTGCACAAAGCACTGCGCCGCCGCATCATCGACGAAGCCGCCCCTTTTGCCGAAGGCATCAAAATGGCTGACCTCGTCATCCTGGCCACGCCGGTAGACGCCATGCTGGAGCTGCTGCCGCGCCTGCTGGATGTGGTGGACCGGCAGGTAGTCGTCGAAACGGGCTCCACCAAAGAGCAGTTATTACGAAGCGTAAAATACCATCCCCGGCGGGCAAATCTCGTGGCTACCCACCCCATGGCGGGCACCGAATACCCGGGCATCGAGGCGGCGGTGCCAGGGCTGTTCGACGGCAAATTTACCGTGTTGTGCGACGTGGATGAGAGCAGCCCGGAGGCGGTGGCCATTGTGGAAAAACTTTACGCCTCGCTGCACATGAAAATCGTTCGCCTCGGGGCCAAAGAGCACGACGTGCACACGGCCTACGTGTCGCATATTTCGCACATCAGCTCATTTGCCCTGGCGCTCACCGTGCTCGAAAAAGAGCGCGACGAAAAGCGCATTTTCCAGTTGGCGAGCAGTGGCTTCGCCTCCACGGTGCGGCTGGCGAAAAGCTCCCCTGCCATGTGGGCACCCATTTTTCGCCAAAACCGCGACAACCTGCTCGACGTGCTCGACGAGCACATCAACGTGCTGGCCCGTTTTCGGAGCCTTTTAATAAAAAATGACTTCGACGGCCTTTACCAAAAAATGGAAGAGGCCAACGTAATTCGGAAAATATTGTCGCAAACATGAACTGCCGGCCCCGTGCCGGTACAAAAATTTTTTCATCATGAATTTCTTACCAGTTTTTGAAAACACAGTACGTCCCGTTCGCATCGCCGGGCCCTGCAGCGCCGAAAGCGAGAAGCAGGTTTTGGCTGCAGCCCATGCATTGGCATCTCTTGAAATCGACCTCTTCCGGGCGGGCATCTGGAAACCCCGCACCCGGCCCGGCGGCTTCGAAGGGGCCGGCGTGGAAGGATTGCGCTGGCTGCGCAAAGTGAAAGAAGAAACGGGCCTGAAAGTGACGACCGAAGTAGCCAATACGCAGCACGTTTTCGAGGCGCTGAAGTACGGCATTGATGTGTTGTGGCTCGGCGCCCGCACCACGGTGAACCCTTTTTCAGTACAAGAAGTGGCCGACGCTCTCTGCGGCGTGGACATCCCGGTGCTGATTAAAAACCCCATCAATGCCGACCTGAAACTTTGGCTGGGTGCCATTGAGCGCATCCACAAAGCGGGCATCCGCCGCATCGGGGTGGTGCATCGCGGATTTTCGTACCACGGCGACACGAAGTTTCGCAACGTGCCCCGCTGGGAGTTGGCCATCGAGCTGAAGCGCCAACTGCCGGGCCTGCAAATCATCTGCGACCACAGCCACATCTGCGGCAACCGCCACATGCTGGCAGCCATTGCCCAAAGGGCTATGGACCTCAACTACGACGGCCTGATGACCGAGGTGCACCCCCGCCCGGATGAGGCGCTGAGCGATGCCCAACAGCAAATCACGCCGTTCGCCTACGGCGAAATGATGGACCATCTCGTCGTGCGGCAACCCACCACTGGCGACACCGAATTCTTGCAAAGCCTCGACCATCTGCGGCACCAAATCGACGACCTGGACGAGGAATTGTTCCAAATTCTGGGCGCTCGCATGAAGGTGGCGGAGCAAATCGGCGAGTACAAGTTGCGGAATAATATCTCCATCCTCCAACCTTCGCGGTGGAACGAGATTTTGGAGACAGCCTATGGCAGAGGCAAACCCCTGGGCCTCAGTGAGACGATGATTTCAACGATATTGCGTGCTGTTCATCAGGAGTCCATCGAACACCAGGGACGGGTGATGAATGAGGCAGCGGGGTTGCTGCAACATTGAGGTGAAAAGGAGGCACAAAATGGAATAGTTAGCTGGGTAGAATTTGAATACGATACCTTTTGAAGGCGGCACAGAATAAAATTGCACCATTAAGGAGCAATCCTAAATTGTATGCACTTGATTATTGCTCTTGGTTGAGCGCCTTCGAACGCAATCTTTGGAGGAAAGGCGAGGCGAAGATGAAGCCTTGCAGGAGTTCGTTCGTGCTGGTGAGCACCTCGTGCTTATTGCCTTGCCAGACGAGGCGACCCTCGTGCAAGTAGGCGATATTGTCGCCTATTTCCATCACCGAGTTCATGTCGTGTGTATTGATGATGGTTGTGATGTCGTGCTCATAAGTAATATCCTGGATGAGTTCGTCGATGAGTAGGGCGGTGCGGGGGTCAAGGCCTGAATTGGGCTCATCGCAAAAGAGGTATTTAGGACTCAACACAATGGCCCTTGCAATGCCCACTCTCTTTTGCATGCCGCCACTTATTTCCGAAGGATAGCTGTCGTTGATGCCGGGCATATTCACTCGTTCGAGGCACCAGTTCACCCTATCCTGCCTCTTGGCAAATGACCAATCGGTGAACATGTCTAGCGGGAAGCGAATGTTCTCTTCTACGGTCATGGAATCGAACAGGGCGGAGCCTTGGAACAACATGCCGACCTGCATTCGAATGGCCCTGATTTCTTTTTTGTTGAGGGTGAAAAAATCCACCTCGTCGTACCACACCTTGCCTTTTGTCGGGGTGAGAAGCCCCACGAGAATTTTCAAAAACACCGTTTTCCCGGCACCGCTCCGGCCGATGATGAGATTGGTCTTCCCAGGGTGAAATTCCATGGAAACACCTTTGAGTACCTCGTTTTCATCAAAGGATTTGAATATGTTTTCAGCTAAAATCACAAATTTCGTTTGAAGTTTTAGGTTTCAAGGCATAGCCCGAAACCTGGAACCTGGAACCCTTTCATCCTGTGAGCAATACCGCAATCACATAATCTGACAGCAGGATGAGGATATTGCTAAACACGACGGCATTGGTGCTGGCTTTGCCCAACTCGATGCTGCCACTTTTCACAAAGTAGCCCTGAAAGCAGGACACCGTGGTGAGAATGAAAGCAAAAACCACCGATTTCACGTACATCATGTTTACGTTATTTGGAACGAAAAAAGCCCGCAAGCCCCTTTCGTATTCTTCGGCTGTTATTGCTCCCGTTGGGACAGTGGCCAAATACCCGCCTGAGATGGCGATATAGGCGGAAATCGTTACGAGTAGTGGAATCACCACGATTGCGGCAATGACTTTTGGCGTTATCAAAAAAGCCGCTGTGTTGACACCCATGATTTCCATGGCGTCGATGTGTTCTTTCTGCCTCATGCCGCCGATCTCTGCGGCAATGTTGGACCCCACCTTGCCGGCCAGCACCAGGCACGTGATAGTCGGCGCTGACTCGATGATGGCCAAATCCCGCACGATGTAGCCGATGTAATACCGCGGCACCAGCGTGCCATCCAACTGGTAGGCAAATTGCACCGCCGCCACGGCCCCCATGAAGATGGAAATCAACCCAACAATGACGAGCGACCCGATGCCGATGTCGTTCATTTGCCGCAGGGTTTCTTTCCAATACATATGGTGCTTCTCTGGCCGCGAGAAAGCCTGCCGCAAAAGCATGAGATAGCGTCCGAAATGATATAGAATATTGAAATTCATACGGAAATGCAGGGCCGCATTATAGGCGTTTTGTTTGTTTGCCCGCTGTGCGCAAAAGTAGCGTAATTTTGGAAAAGAACAGCGCCGGTGGCAAATAGTTGTAGCGATCTCCCCCCCAGTTTTACGGACAAATCCGTTGCGACAGATATTCGGTGCTTGCGCACCTTTTTACTCACCAAGTGCTACCCTAAGCGACACGATAAAATTGTGCCCCGCACCACTCACGCCAGAGGCGAATGACCGGTAGTGCAAATCCAAAATATTTTCCAACGCAAAATTCAGCGTGCAGGTTTTGGAAAGTTTCCACGATGTGTAAAGGTTCCAGGTGGTCCATGCGAGGGTGCCAGTGAAGTTGCGGCTGCCCTCTATGTCCGTGTTGTACCAGCTCAGTTCGGGGTTGTCTTCAGAGCCTTCGCGTTCTACGAGGAGAGTGCCGTCATTTTGCCTGACCACGTTGGTAACGCCATAATCGTTTATAAGCTTCTCGCCCTGGTATCGCACCACGGCTGATATTTTGAATTTTTTACCAAAATAAGTAAGGCTCGTTTGTCCGTAAAGAGGCGGAATATGGGAGGCAGGCACCAATGTGTCGATGGCGGTGCCGGTGTCGTCCGGTCCCGTAAAGGAAATGCTTCCTTTTGTGAAACTCAGGCTGGAGGCCAATTCCACCTTCGAACCGATGTTGAGCATGGCATCTGATGACCCGCCGTAGATACGGCCCGATTCGGCGTTGACCTTTGCCAGGGTATGCAGCACTTCCCCGTCCATCATCAGTGTTTCGGAGCCGTCGGGCAGCGGGAATTTGCGGCGTACGATAAAGTCATGAAGCCAGGTGTAGTAAGCCGTTGCGCCCAGCCGGAGGCTTGAATTTTCCCCCTTGAATTCTTTGCGCAGCGACAGTTCAGTGTTGTAGGTCTTTTCGGGGCCCAGCGATGGATTGGGTATCGTTACAAAACCGTTTTGTTCCCTGATTTTTGAAAAATCGTCGAGATTGGGAGCGCGAAAGGCCGTGGAAACCAGTGCCCGTGCCTCCCACTTTTCGGGGAGGTTGAGCGTCAGTCCAACTGCCCACGTCAGGTCGCTTTGTTTAGAACTGATGCCGGAGCCGGTGTAGTCTGCCGGCCAAATAATAATACTTTCTTCGGTGAATCTGGAGAATACGGAAGCGTAGGTATAGCGGAGCCCGGCGTCTGTGGTTAGAACCGAGTCGCGACTATTCCAGCGGTAATTGCAATAGGCAGCAGCGGTGGAAGTGCGGTTGGCGCCGCCGGGGTATCGGTTGAGCACTTGGTCGTCCATTGATTGGTCAACAAGATTCAGGCGACCTGCCCTGGAGCGCACCCGGTTGTAATTCATGTCAATGCCGTACATGAGTTGGTGGCGGCCCGTGCGGCTGAGGTTTTTATCGAAATCGGCGGTGAGCGACCATACCCGTACATCGGCGAGGTCGAAGTTGCGCCAGTCGCTGTTCAACTGCCGTTTGTAACGGTCTTCGCCGATGTGCTGGAATGCGGCGATAAACGTGGCCCTGTCAAAATAGGCATTGGGTTTTGAAATCCTGCTTTTTAAAGATGCAAGCATCC
>CAZPHZ010000170.1:0-7486 GCA_964586035.1 uncultured Saprospiraceae bacterium | reverse complement strand
AGCGGAAGTCCCGGCGCATGTCGGGTACTTTTTACACCAACACCGCAAACCAGGACTACCAGTCCCGCTGCCCGCCCACGCCGGGGGACGAGAGCAGCCATACGGCTACCTGGCGCAACCGCAAGCCGGGGCAGCCGTTTTTCTCTATTTTCAATCTAAATGTGACCCACGAGTCGAAAATCTGGGCCAAAGCCAACGATTCCCTTTGGGTGGATGAAAACCTCGACGTGCCGGTGCCCCCCTACCTACCCGACACCGAGGTGGGCCGCGGCGACATACGGCGCATGTACTCCAACATCAAAGAGATGGATTACGATGCCGGTAAAATTCTGGCGCAATTGGAGGAAGACGGCCTGCTCGACAGTACCATCGTTTTTTGGTACTCCGACCACGGGGGGCCGCTGCCGCGGCAAAAGCGGCTGCTTTACGATTCCGGCCTGAAAGTGCCCATGATTATCCGGTTTCCAGGAAAACAGGCGGCGGGCAGCGAAGACTCCCGGCTAATCAGCTTCATCGACCTCTCGGCCACGGTGCTGTCACTGGCGGGCATCGAGCCGCCGGAAGACATCGACGGCCGGGCTTTTTTGGGTAAATACGAAAACCCTGTACCGCATAAATACCTCTTCGGCGTAGCCGATCGTTTCGATGAAACTACCGATAATATCCGCGCAGTGCTGGATGGCCGGTACAAATACCTCTATTATTTCCACCCCGACATGCCGATGTTTCTTCACGTGAAATACCGCGACCAGATGCCCATCATGCAGGAGCTGTACCGGCTGCGCGACGCAGGCGAACTGACGGAGGCACAGGCGCAATGGTTCCGCCAGCACAAGCCCCCGGAGGAGCTTTTCGATACGCAAACCGACCCGCACGAACTGAAAGACCTGTCGAAAGACCCCGCCTATGCTGACAAACTTAAGGAACTGCACGACGCCCTGCTCGAATGGGAGGCCACTTTCGATGATACCGGTCTGATGCCGGAAGCTGCGCTGGTGCGCAAACTCTGGCTAGGCCCCACCCAGCCCACAACTGCCACCCCGGAAATTGCCCGGAACGGCAACGACGTGACCATCACCTGCGCCACCACGGGTGCTTCCATCGGTTATAAACTCGTGGAAAATGACAGCATCCCGACCGCCTGGTCGGTGTACAATGGCTCATTTACCGCACCTGCCGGCACAAATGTTATTGCGGTGGCGCAGCGCATCGGATACGTTGTTTCAATGAAGAATGAAGAATGAAGAATTGAGAATTGAGAATTGAGAATTGAGAATTGAGAATTATAGGTTATCATTTAGGGGTTAAAGGTTATGTGAATTAAAAATCTGTAAGGTCTGGTGGATGATAAATTTCGAGACTCGGTGCAAGCTAATTAATGATATCACCGATATTAATACCGATGATTTGAAGTCCCGTCATCGTCGAATCTGTGGTAAAAGTCTCCACGTAATCGAGGGGGCAATCGACGGGGTCGGCAATAGGGTCGCAACCCGCCTTGACGAAGTGCCAGAATTTGACCGTTTCGGGAAAATCAAGAAAAAGGATGTGTTTGCGAACAAGAAGCAAATCGGCGATAGTGACGTCTCCATTGCCATTCAAGTCAGCCGCCACGATTTGATAGGGGGAGGTGAAGGGCAAGGTTCCGAGGATATGTTCCATAAAACGATTTAATATTTGGGGCAGCTCTAAATTGCTGATGCTATTCAGCGGGTTATCATCCATTTCCACGTAGAGTTGATACGACACGCCATCCTGCAGTTCCCGCGTAACATCGAACGAACCGTCGGCATCGCTGAGAAATATGGCGGTGTCCGGCAATACGATGAGCGTCACAGATCCCATACCTTGGCCCTCGGGCCGGGTCACCATGCCCTCGATATGAACGGGTGAGGATAAGGCCGGATTCCCGGGAATTTCCTTTTTGTTTTGGGAAAAGAGGGCGGTGCTGAACGCAACGGTTAAAAGAAGGAGGGACAGGGTCTTCATGAGATTATTTTTTGGTGAACGAGTGAAACGGGAGATGGTGAAACTCATTCAAAGTTACCGGAATTCGAATAGATTGTAAAGCGCGGCAAATTTCGCAACCCTGCTCGTTGATAGCTGTGCTATCACACGGCGAAGGTTGCGGGAAAAATCAAACAACCAGTGCACCAGGTAGGATTTGGTCAGTACATGAAGTTTATGTTTCTGCTCGGCAGGCTCAGTCATCGCTTGATTTTCTGGCAAGCCGAATATAAACTTTATCTGCATCTTGCCGCAAAGATGCGCTCCTTTTTCCCTATAAAAAGCCGCAGAAAATGTACCTTGGCAATCCAACCTGCACCATCTCATCCCTCCATGTTTTTGAGGGCCGAAACACAGACAAACCATGAAATTTTTACAAACACTCTTTCTCCTCCTCCTCGCCGGGCCGCTCATTTCGCAAAACGACGGCTGGCAGGCCCTGTTCAATGGCAAAGACCTGACCGGCTGGCAAAAGCTGAACGGCGAGGCCGAATACCGCGTGGCAGATGGCCAAATCATCGGCACTACCAAAACGGGCACGCCGAATACCTTCCTCTGCACCGATCGGAACTACGGGGATTTCATCCTCGAACTGGAAGTGTGGGTGGACCCGGCGCTGAACTCCGGCATCCAGTTTCGCAGCGAAAGCACGCCGGAATACATGAACGGTCGCGTGCACGGCTACCAGGCCGAAATAGACCCCGGCCCGCGGGCGTGGAGTGGCGGCATCTACGACGAGGCGCGCCGCGGCTGGCTTTACCCGCTGTGTGAAAACCCCGCCGGGCAACGGGCTTTTGTGAACGGTCAATGGAACAAATACCGCATCGAGTGCATCGGGCCGGATATGCGCATTTGGGTGAACGGCATCAACACCGCCAACATCGTGGACGAGGAGACGGGCGAGGGATTCATCGGCCTCCAGGTACACGGCATCGGGAAAGACGAACAACATGCCGGCCGGGAAATCCGCTGGCGCAACATCCGCATTAAAACCACCGGCCTCGAAGCGGCACGCTGGCCCATGCAGCCGGGTGTGGCGGAGAAGAATTTCATCCCGAACACCCTCACGGAATATGAGCGGCGCACCGGCTGGCGCCTGCTGTGGGACGGCAAAACCACCAACGGCTGGCGCAGCGCACGGTCGGAAGATTTTCCCGAAAAAGGCTGGGAAATAAAAGACGGCGTGCTCACTGTGCTCGAAACCGGCGGTGCCGAATCGGCCGCCGGCGGCGACATCATCACCCGCGATAAGTTCAGCGATTTCGAGCTGAAGCTCGAATTCAAAATCACACCCGGCGCCAACAGCGGCATCAAGTATTTCGTGGACCCGGCCATCAACACCGGCCCCGGCTCGTCCATCGGGCTGGAGTATCAAATCCTCGACGACGAGCGTCACCCCGACGCCAAACTCGGCGTTGGCGGCAACCGCACCCTGGCCTCGTTGTACGACCTGATTCCCGCCTCCAACCTCTCGGAGCCGCACCGCAGCAAGGATTTCCGGGGGCCGGGCGAATGGAACCAGGCCCGCATCGTGGTGCACGGCAACCACATCGAGCATTGGCTCAACGGCTTCAAAATGGTGGAATACGAGCGCAGCACGCCGGTGTTCCGGGCTTTGGTGGCCAAAAGCAAATACAAGGTGTGGCCGCATTTCGGCGAATTGCCCGAAGGACACCTCCTTTTGCAAGACCACGGGAATGAGGTATCTTTCCGCAGTATCAAAATCAGAGAGTTTTAGCATCATTACCGGCGAGGTTGGGACCATGACCGGCATTCGGGTTACATTATTTTATTTGAATAAAAGAATTATGAAACAAACATATTTTTTCAGCGCCTTGGCCATCTTGCTTTTTTGCCTGACGAATGTTCAGATTTTTGCACAAGACAAGCCACTGATGGGTTTCATAAAAAGCAGCTCCGAGGCTCAATTGAAACTTGAAGCGGCATTCGACAGCCGGTTGGAGGCCAACCATCTCGACCAATGGACGAAACGCCTTTCGGCGCGTCCTCACCATGTCGGCTCCCCCTATGACAAAGAAAATGCGGAATTCATTGCCTCGCTTTTCAAAAGCTGGGGTTATGAAACGAATATTGCCGAATACCAGGTGCTTTTCCCGACGCCTAAGATCCGGCAGTTGGAGCTCGTATCATCAAGTTCTTACAAAGCCGTTTTGGCGGAGCCACCCCTGAGAGAAGACGCCACCTCCGGCCAGACGGATGAGCAGCTACCCACCTATAACTGTTATTCCGTGGATGGCGATGTTACTGCCGAACTGGTATATGTGAATTACGGCGTCCCCGCCGATTACGAAGAACTCGAAAAAATGGGGGTGGATGTGAAAGGCAAAATCGTCATTGCAAAATATTACGGTTCCTGGCGGGGCATCAAGCCCAAAGTGGCAGCCGAAAAGGGAGCCATTGGCTGCATCATTTATTCCGACCCCAAAAACGACGGCTACTTCCAGGGCGATGTTTACCCCAAAGGGGCTTACAAAAATGAATATGGGGTGCAGCGCGGTTCTGTTCTCGACATGCCGCTTTACCCCGGCGACCCTCTCACTCCGGGTATTGCCGCCACCGCGGATGCCCAACGTCTCGACATAAAAAACTGCCCCACGCTGACCAAAATACCCGTCTTGCCGGTTTCTTACAAAGATGCCCAACCCCTGCTGGAAGCGCTTGCCGGGCAGGTGGCTCCGCCTTCCTGGCGGGGAGCCTTGCCCATTACCTATCACGTTGGCCCCGGCCCTGCGAAGGTGCATCTTAAATTAGTCTTCAACTGGGACCTGAAACCGGCCTATGATGTCATCGCCAAAATGAAAGGCAGCGAATTCCCCGATGAGTGGGTCATCCGCGGCAACCACCACGATGCCTGGGTGAACGGTGCCAACGACCCCATCAGCGGATTGGTGACCGTGCTCGAGGAGGCGCGGGTGGCGGGCGAGTTGGCAAAAACTGGCTGGCAGCCGAAACGCACCCTCGTTTATTGTGCCTGGGATGCCGAAGAACCGGGCCTCCTCGGCTCCACGGAATGGGTGGAGGACCATGCGGACGAGCTTCGCAGCAAAGCCGTCGTTTACATCAATACCGACGGAAATGGCCGGGGGTTCCTTCATGCCGGGGGCTCTCACATGCTCGAAAAATTCTTCGACGGCGTTACCCGCTCGGTGACCGACCCACAAACCGGCTTATCCGTTTTTGACAGAGCAAAGGCCAGAGATATGGTGCGCGGAGAACCCGAATCCACAGAATTCAAGCTGTCGGCACTCGGCTCCGGCTCCGATTATTCGCCATTTTTCCAACACCTCGGCATCGCAGCGTTCAACCTCGGCTTCGGCGGTGAAAACGGTGGCGGCGAATACCACTCCATTTACGATTCTTACGACGACTATGTGCGATTCAAAGACCCCGGCTTCCGGTATGGCGTCGCCATGGCAAAAGTAGCCGGGCACACCACTTTGCGCATGGCGCAGGCCGATTATCTGCCGTTCGAGTTTCAACACTTTGCCAACACCGTAGGCGGCTACATCGAAGAGGTGATGAAATTAACGGATGACATGCGAAAAATTACCTTGCAGGAAAACCGCCTCATCGAGGATGGTTATTACAAAGCCGCGGCCGACCCCACAAAACCTTTTGTGGTGCCCGCTGCGAAAAAGGAGGTGCCCTTTTTCAATTTCGCCCCCCTCCAAAACGCATTGGTTACCCTGAAAAAAAAGGCCGCTGCTTACGGCGAGGCTTTGGAGAGCAGCAACATTGACGAAGCCCCGGTTGCTCAACTTAATGAGCACCTGAAAAATATGGAGCGTGCGCTCACCCGCAGCCAGGGACTTCCGGGGCGGCCCTGGTACCGGCATTTTATCTACGCACCGGGATTCTACACCGGCTATGGTGTGAAAACCCTGCCGGGCGTAAGAGAGGCCATCGAACAACGGGAATGGAGCCAGGTGCAGGAACAAATCGAAATATTAGCCCAGGTGCTGAATAATTTCAGCAAAGAATTAGAGGCAACTACGGCTCTGCTAAAATGATTGGCCCCAAAAGCACCCGATGGGAGGACGCAGAAAAACCGGCAATCCAAAATTCAACCATTCATCATGTCCATCAATAAAAACATCAACCGAAGAGATTTTGTGAAAAAATCAGCCGTTGGCCTGACGGCCATGTCCGTTCCGGCGGCCAGTTATGCCCGCATATTCGGGGCCAATGAACGCATCAACCTCGGCATCGCGGGCCTGAATGGCCGCGGGCAGGCACACATTCTGGCTGCATCGCAGGCGTCCAGCGTCAACATCATGGCCCTTTGCGATGCGGACAACCTCGTTTTTGGGAAAAGTCAGCTCAGCCTGAAAAAACTGCATCGCGACAAGGCCAGGGTCTGGCGCGATGTGCGCAAGCTTTTGGAAAACAAAGACCTCGATGCCCTGACCATCGCCACGCCCGACCATTGGCACACGCCGATGGCCATCATGGCCATGCAGGCAGGCAAACACGTCTATCTGGAAAAACCCTGCTGCCACAACCCGCAGGAGGGCGAATGGCTCGTGGCCGTGCAGCAAAAAACCGGCAAGGTGCTGCAAATAGGCAACCAGCAGCGCTCGGCCCCCACTTCCATGCTGGCAAAAAAAGACATTGCCGGAGGCATCATCGGCGAGGTGTATTACGGCAAGGCCTGGTATAGCAACACCCGCGGCTCCATCGGTATGGGCCGCGATGCCAACAACCCCGACTGGCTCGATTGGGAGCTGTGGCAGGGGCCAGCACCCCGCCGCCAATACCGCGACAATGTGGAGCCGTACAACTGGCATTGGTTCTGGCATTGGGGCACCGGCGAAATCAACAACAACGGCCTCCACGAAATAGACATCTGCCGTTGGATGCTCGGCGTGGATTTGCCGAACAAGGTGACCTCCTCCGGCGGACGGTTTGCATTCAAAGACGATTGGGAATTTTACGATACACAGGTGGCCGGTTTCGAGTTCAGCAGCGGGAAAATGATTTCCTGGGAGGGCCGCTCCTGTAACGGCCTAAAGCATTATGACCGCGGCCGGGGCGCCACCATCCACGGCACGGAGGGCAGTATTTTGCTCGACCGCAACGCCTATTTTGCATGGGATAAAAAGGGAAACTTGCTCAAACAGGTTAACGAGCGCAGCTATTCCGCCACCACTGACACCACCGGCATCGGAGGGTTGGACGTGTACCACATGAAAAATTTCATGGATGCCATTCGAAATGGGGCGACGGTAAATTCACCTGCCGCTGAAGCACACAAAAGCACGCTGATGTGCCACCTCGGCAACATCGCCCAGCGCTTTGGCCGCACCCTCCATCTCGACGAAACCACCGGCCGCATCCTCGACGACAACGAAGCCATGACGATGTGGGGCCGGGAGTACCAGCCGGGCTGGAAACCGGTTGTTTGAGGTATGAGGTATGAGGTATGAGGTGAGAGGTGTGAGGTGAGAGGTGTGAGGTG
>CAZPHZ010000169.1:0-7490 GCA_964586035.1 uncultured Saprospiraceae bacterium | reverse complement strand
AAAGTCTAAAGTCTAAAGTCTAAAGTCTAAAGTCCAAAGTCCAAAGTCCAAAGTCCAAAGTCTAAAGTCCAAAGTCCAAAGTCTAAAGTCTATCGTCTAAAACCTACTGACCATTGTCTTTTAAAATCTACACAAAAACGGGCGACGCCGGAGAAACGGCACTTTTCGGCGGACGGCGCTTGCCGAAGAGCGACTTACGCATCGAGGCTTACGGGACTGTCGATGAGTTAAATTCGTATATCGGCCTGGTGCGCGATTGTTCTGAAGACGCAGGCCTGAGGAAACTTTTGAAGAATGTTCAGGAACGCCTGTTTTCGTTGGGAACGGCACTGGCCACCGACCCGGCAAAAAATACCAAGCCTCCAGATATTCACACGGCTGATATTGAAGTTTTGGAAAAAGAAATAGATGTGATGGAGGCCGGATTGCCGCCATTGAAAAATTTCATTCTTCCTGGCGGGCACACTACTGTTTCATTTTGCCATATTGCCCGGTGCATTTGCCGCCGCGCCGAGAGGTTGGTGGTGGCGTTGAATTTGGCCCAGCCGGTGGATCCCATTTTAATAAAATACCTGAACAGGCTTTCGGATTTTCTATTCGTGCTGGCCCGTCATTTTTCGCAAAAGTTAGGAGCGGAAGAAATTATTTGGAATGGCCGCTGATGATGTGAGTTGTGCTCGCGTATTCTATACCCACCAAATAAGTGGGCACCTATCATTGTCCTAACTCCCCACCTCTTTGAAAGTATATGGATGAATGTTGAAAATCACTTTCCCATTCCACGGGCCCTCCACCATTTTATTTCTACCTTTACGCCCCGTAACGACGTGAGCTTTCAGCACGCCAATGCTGGTGGTTCATCAGGCAATTTTCATTTTTTCAATCAGTATTAATGGCCAAATACATCTTTGTTACGGGCGGTGTATCTTCTTCCCTTGGAAAAGGAATTATAGCAGCTTCTCTCGCCAAATTACTTCAGGCGAGAGGGTTTTCTGCCACTATCCAGAAGTTTGACCCATACATTAACGTGGACCCCGGCACGCTGAACCCTTACGAGCATGGCGAATGCTACGTGACCGACGATGGCGCTGAGACAGACCTCGACCTCGGGCATTACGAGCGGTTTCTCAATACCCCTATGTCCCAGGCCAACAACGTTACCACTGGCCGCATTTACCAGGCAGTGATCAATAAAGAAAGGGCTGGTGATTACCTCGGGAAAACCGTGCAGGTGGTTCCGCATATTACCGACGAAATAAAGCGCCGGGCACAGTTGCTCGGCCTTTCCAATAAATTCGATATTGTCATCACCGAACTCGGAGGTACGGTGGGCGACATCGAATCGTTGCCTTATTTGGAGGCGCTAAGGCAATTGCGATGGGAACTCGGTTCTGATAATTGCATGGTTATTCACCTCACGTTGATACCTTACCTGCGGGCCGCCAAAGAATTGAAGACAAAGCCCACCCAGCACTCCGTGAAGGAACTTTTGAATACGGGCATTCAACCCGATATTTTGGTGTGTCGCACTGAGCTTCCTATTGACATCGATATTCGCCGAAAGCTGGCGCTTTTTTGCAACGTGGACATCGGTTCAGTGGTTGAAGCTATTGATGCGGAGACCATTTATGACGTGCCATTACTGATGGCAAAGGAGAACTTGGACAAAACCGTGATGGCGAAATTGCGGCTGCCCGATAAGCGGGAGCCAAATCTGAAAAACTGGAAGGCATTTTTGGGCCATTTAAAGAATCCGGTGCGGGAAGTACGCATAGGGTTGGTGGGTAAGTACATCGAGCTACAGGATGCCTATAAGTCTATTTACGAATCCTTCGTACATGCCGGTGCGATGAACGAATGCCGGGTAAATGTGGTGCCCATTCACGCTGAGGCGCTGTCCGGGAGCTATGAAGGAGCGGCTAAAAAACTGACGGATTTCGACGGTTTCTTGGTGGCCCCGGGATTTGGAGAGCGGGGCATCGAAGGTAAAATCAACGCCATTCGATACGCCCGTGAGAACAAGATACCGTTCTTCGGGATTTGCCTCGGCATGCAATGTGCCGTGGTGGAATTTGCCCAAAACGTTCTCAAGCTGCCGGATGCTGCATCTACCGAGGTAAAACCCAAAGCTGAAAATCCCGTCATCGACCTGATGCCCGAGCAAAAGAAGATTACAAAAAAAGGAGGCACCATGCGGCTCGGAGCCTATCAATGCGACCTGAAGAAAGGCTCGCTTTCCCATAAAGCTTACCGCTCCTTAAAAATCCAGGAGCGTCATCGTCACCGGTACGAATTCAACAACAAATACTTGGAGCAATTTGAAAGTAACGGGCTCCTCCCCACTGGTATGAACCCCCAAAACAATTTGGTCGAGATTGTTGAATTGAAGGACCACCCATGGTTCGTGGGTGTCCAGTTTCACCCGGAATTAAAAAGTACAGTGGAAAACCCGCACCCGCTTTTTGTGCTATTTGTGAAGGCATGTCTTAAAAAATGACTGCGCGAATATTCCTTTTTGTTTTAGTTATTCTGGCCACTCTCGGAGTGAGCCACCATCCCTTTTTTTGGGATACCATTCAATTGGGGTCCAAACACGCCCATTATTTTTACGAAACCAATTTTAGCTCCATCATCCTTCCGGAGGAGATAGACAGTGGTCATCTTCCGGCATTTGGCATGTACCTGGCTGCCGCCTGGAAAATTTTTGGCAAGAGCCTGCCGGTCAGTCATTTGGCTATGTTGCCGTTTCTGCTTGGCATCGTTTTTTTTCTGTTGAAAATTGGGGAAAAGCTGGCCGGGCGCAATTGGGCACCTTGGCTTGTGCTGCTTTGCCTTACCGACCCGGTACTTGCTGGGCAAGGTGTTTTAGTGAGTCCCGATGTAGTGCTGGTTTGCTTTTTCCTCATGGCACTTTGGGCCATTTGGGAGAAAAAAAATAGGATGTGGCTGGCGCTCGCCATTATTGGTCTCGGCATGGTAAGCATGCGGGGAATGATGCTGGGGGTGGCAATTTTCACCTTTCACTTATTCTCTGGTTTCCAAAAAAAAGACGGGTTTCGGGTGCCTGCCCGAAAGATTATGCCCTTCTTACCTGGCGGGTTGTTAGCGCTGGCATTCCTTTATTACCACTGGAAAATGACTGGCTGGATAGGCTATCACAACAATTCCGAATGGGCACCGAGCTTTGAGCGGGTCAGTTTTTCTGGGTTATTAAAAAATAAGCTTGTGCTGGGTTGGCGGTTTCTCGATTTCGGGCGGGTGTTTATCGTTTTCGGGCTCGTGGTCATTTTTACGGCCAATTGGCCGGGGCTATCCAAATGGAAAACGCGGTTGAAATCCCTGAAAAACCATCAAATGTTGACACAAATTCTACTGCTGCTTTTGTTCACGGCTTTGGCCATCATTCCGCCTATGGTTTTATACAAAGGTCTGATGGGGCACCGGTACCTGTTGCCGGTTTTTCTGCCACTTACTTTTTTATTCTTTTACAGCCTGCAAGGACTGGTGAAATACCGCCGTGCGTTATTTATTATTGTTTTTATAGGCCTTGCCTGCGGCAATTTATGGGTGTACCCAAAAAATATAGCGATGGGCTGGGACAGTACCCTCGCTCATCTTCCGTGGTATAGTTTGGAAACTAATATGGAGCAATATCTCCATGCACACGACATTCCGTACAGCGCAGTGGGTACGGCATTTCCCAACATCGGGCCACGGAAAAATATGGAACTGAATGGGGCAGTGGATGGATTCATTGAGAAAGACCTGAATGAAAACTGTTACGTCCTTTATTCCAATGTGATGAATGATTTCACAGATGAGGAACTCGGCCGGCTTGAAAACGAATGGCAGGAAGTGCACAGATTGGAGCGACGTGGCGTTTGCGTTATTCTCTACAAAAAACCGGAACAATGCGAAAATTAAGTATGGATGAATTGGGCCGTGCCACGCCAGAGGAGTTTGCCTCAATGGAAAAAACGCCTCTCGTGCTCGTGCTCGACAACGTGCGTTCGGCCCTGAACGTGGGCTCCGCCTTTCGCACAGCCGACGCCTTCGCTTTGTCAAAAATAGTGATTTGTGGAATCTCCGCCCGGCCTCCACACCGGGAAATACTGAAAACTGCTCTCGGCGCAACGGATAACGTTGAATGGGTTTACGTTGAGAATTCGGAAGACGCTGTGCGGCAGTTAAAGTCGGAGGGATACAGAGTGCTGGCGGTAGAACAGACGACCGGGAGCATTGCTTTGCAAGACTTTGCCGTGAATAAAAATGACCAATATGCGCTGGTTTTCGGAAACGAAGTTTCCGGAGTTTCCGAGGCCGTCCTTGCAGAGGTGCACGGCAGCATTGAAGTGCCGCAGTTCGGCACTAAACACTCACTCAACATCGCTGTTTGTGTGGGAATATTGGTTTGGGAGTTTTTTAGAAAATGGCGCTACGAAAGCGGCCAAACCTGAGCCAGCCGGAAAATTGAATCTCAGCACCTGGATCATTTTACCTGCATCGGAGGATCATCATGAAATAGCTGAAACCCGGCGCCGTCTGAAATGGCCCTGACCGTGAGGCCGGGGTTTTGTTTGTTTCTATTTCCACAGCACCACATCATATCCGAATATACCCTTACGCACATTCAACCGGACCATTTCACCCCGCTCTACGCCAGCGAATTTTTGGGTTTCGCTTTTCAGGCGTTCTAATTTCCCCTCTTTGAAAATAAAAATGTAAAAGCCTTGGGGTTCTATTTTTTCACCTTCGAAAAATCCAAACCTGCTTTCAGCAAAGGGTTTTTCCTCAAAGAATTCAACCTGCATCTCGCTGGTGGTGCGATAGGCTGGCAGGCGGTTGGCCCAGCTGCCAATGAGTGGGGCAAACAGAATACAAGCGCAGAGGGAGCCGGTCCAAAGGCGCAATTTGCCAAGGATGTCTTCCGCAAATTTTCCAAAATACCAGCTCATTAGCAGGCCCGCTATCAGGCCCCCGATGAGCGACTTTACAATAAGGTTTTGCGCGTCGAGCGTATTGGCAAATACACGGAATTCGGCAACATACGCCGTTATTAAAGCAAGGAGTGCCACGAGACATGCTACTGCGATCAACTTGTAATTTAGCTTTATCACTAAACTGGTCTTAGCGATTATTTGAAATTCATCTGTTGGAAGTGTGCGCTATATTAAACCACAACTTTGTCAGTATTGGGTGGTTAATTGAATTCTTCCACCCTGCAGCCTCGTCAGGCCATTTCAAATTGCAGCCTTGCAAGGCTGTTGTAAATACCGTTCTCCAGGCGCGATAGTTCTTCGTGGGAGCCGGATTCGACGATGCGCCCGTTGTCGATTACATAGATGCAATTGACATTCCGCACAGTGGCCAAACGGTGGGCGATAATGATCGAGGTGCGCCCTTCCATGAGTTTGTCAAGGGCATCCTGTACCACCCTTTCCGATTCAGCATCGAGCGACGAGGTGGCCTCATCGAGCAACAGGATGGAAGGGTTTTTCAGTATGGCACGTGCGATGGCAATGCGCTGCCGCTGGCCGCCGGAGAGTTTAATTCCCCGCTCGCCGACTACCGTTTCCAGCGTCTCCGGAAATGATTGAATGAAGTCCCATGCATTGGCCTGGATGGCAGCCTGTTTCAATTCTTCGTCCGTTGCGCCGGGTTTTCCATAAAGAATATTTTCACGGATGGTGCCACCGAACAACAGTACTTCTTGCGGTACGATGGCGATGTTTTGCCGGTAGGCAGTGGTGTCCATGTCCATGATATTCTTCCCATCCACACGGATTTCCCCGTCGTTCATTTTATAAAACTTCAACAGCAATTGAACAATGGTGGACTTACCGGCGCCACTAGGACCTACGAGAGCTACCTTTTGGCCAGCCGCCACATCGAAACTTATTTTTTTCAAAATGGGAAGGTCGGTGCGGGTGGGATAGGTAAATGCTACCTCGTCAAATTCAATATTTCCCTCGAATCTTTTACCCGGCAGAGGGGGAGTGTCTTCCACCAGAACTTCACTCTCTTCATCCAAAATCTCTCTGACCCGTTCGGTGGCACCAATGGCGCCTAAAAGCTCGGTGTAAAAGTTTCCGAGACCGGCGATGGCGGCCCCGATAATAGCGGTATATACCACGAATGAAATGAGTTGTCCGGGGGTGATGGCGCCACTGCTCACCATCATGGCCCCTTCCCAAACGATGAAAAAAAGCGCACCGAATAACACGGTGATTATGAATACAGAAAACAGCGCCCTGCCCTTTGCGTATTTTAGCGATACATTCACTGTTTTGGAGATGGACTTTCCATAACGGATGTGCTCATACACTTCGTTGGTGAAGGCTTTCACCACGTGGATGTTTTGCATGGTTTCGTTGAGGATGATATTCGAATTGGCGAGTTCACCCTGCCGTGCTTTGCTCAACCGGCGTATGTAGCGGCCAAATACCATAGCCCCAACCACGATGACCGGAAACGTTGCCAACATGATGAGGGCGAGCATCGGAGTAGTGATTGCTAAAAAAATGATACCCGAAATGAGTATAATCACCTGGCGCAGAAACTCTGCGAGGGTGATGGAGAAGGCGCTGTATAATTTTTCGACATCGGCAGTGAGGCGGCTCACCAACTCGCCGGTTCTCGATTTTTCAAAAAACACGATAGGCAGGGAAATCAACTTTTGGTACAATGCTCTTCGCACATCTGCAATGCCCTTTTCACTCACAGTGGCAAATAGCAACACTCTGAAATACGACACAAAACCCTGAACGACCAAAATGATGAGGAGCACGAATCCAACGTCTTTCAGACTAAGGGCGTATCTCGATTTTCCGAGGGCAATATCCACCATCTCTCCCGACAAGTAAGGGAAAATCATAAACACGAGGCTCGACATAAAAAGAAGCGCCATGCCCACGATGAGGTGCGCTCGATAGGGCTTTACGAAGGTGAATATTTGCAAGGCCTTGCGGAGTTGCTCGGTATTGAATTTTTTAGGTGGTTCGGCCGGTTCGGCATTGTGACTGTTATTTGCCATTAGAATTTTGTTGATTTGTGCAAAACGAATAAACCATAACATACTTCCGCAAACGAAGTTGATAATGCGGAGTGTTTTCTATCGATGGAATTCATGCCGGTTTACGTTGAATATGGCGTCGAGATGCAATGTGCGGCAAAAATAGCCCTTTTCAAGAGCGCATATCGGTTTCGCCAGTTTAATACATATTATGGTATCGCTGTAATTGAAAAGGGATAGTTTTCAAATTCGTATCAGTTTGAATTCCAATTCGTTTCAGTTTTTACATTAAATAAATCATTAGAGCCTACGCTATGAATATGCCACCGGCATTTATAAAAAGGATGAAAAGCCTCTTGTCCACAGATTTCCCGGCTTTCGAAGATTCGCTGACGCAACCGGCGCCCGTCAGTTTGCGGCTCAATCCCGCCAAACAGGTATCTCGCTTAGAGTTTTCAGACACGGTGCCATCGCCGAA
>CAZPHZ010000168.1:0-7509 GCA_964586035.1 uncultured Saprospiraceae bacterium | reverse complement strand
TTAGCCTTATGAAGTATAATCTTAATCCCACCCGTTGAAATGCTCTGGCGGCCTTTGTGTTGGAGTTTTTCGCGGTGACGGTCGTCTTCTGCCCAGGCTGTGATAGGGAGGGAGGGGGTTGGGTAAGTTTCCATGTGGGTGTTTGTTTTGTTTTAAAATCTTACCAGAACATTTTGCCTGTTCATCTCGACAACATTGGCCAATTGAAAAAGCGGTATAATCTGATGGATATTGGCCTGGAAATGTGAAAGCAATTCGCTGTTGGAGATATTGCCGGTAGTCAAATAAAGTAATTTCCAAGGCTCATTCTTCAATAAAAAACGATTGACAAAATCAACGTCCTTGCTGACAACTATCCGTTGCTCCAGGATGCTTTCGTGGCTGATATCTGCATCCGAAATTTTGAGGCCAGTCCCAAGCGAAGTAGCATGAATGGCATTGTGGCCTTCCTGATTAAGCCACCGAACGAGGGAACCGGGCAATTGTTCGTCCACCAAAAATTTCATGCTGCAAAAGGGATGCTTTGAAACTTAGCCAGCATGGCAGCAAAATGGAGACAGGCTTGAATATCCTCCCGCTCGAGCGCCGGATAATCCGCCAGGATTTCTTCCACTGTCATGTTGCTTGCAAAAAGTTCCAGAATAGTGGTGACCATCAGCCGGGAACCCCGAATAGTTGGCTTCCCATGACAAACTTCAGGGTCAATAGTGATGCGTTTTAAAATATCCTTATTCATCGTGAATGGTTTTCAACAAAATTAAGTGATTTATACTTCATAAGGTGGAGAGTTGGACATTTTTGAGGAGTGGGTTTTGTTTCTGTACGAAGAACCCCGGAGCCTGATAGCTTCAGCTATCAAGGCAAGGAGGTCATGAAGTACAGGGGCATAAGGCGCCGTCAAAAAGTTCAAATTTTAGCCTTATGAAGTATAATCTTAATCCCACCCGTTGAAATGCTCTGACGGCCTTTGTTTTGTAATTTTTCGCGGGGGCGGTCGTCTTCGGCCCAGGCGGTGATGGGGAGGGAGGGGGTTCGGTAAGTTTCCATTGTGTTTGAGGATTAAGGTGAAGTGCAACAAAAATAATCCCTCCATTTCGAAAATCCCTACTTTTGGCACCCAATTAGAAGGTAGCGTCGTATGAATGCATTTTAGAATAATGCCATTTGTGAGTACGTAATATTGAGTTCCAAAACCAGAACCTTTCATGAAAGTCCTGAAATTCGGTGGCAGCTCGGTGAAAATGCCGGAGCGCATCAAAGGCATCATCGACATCCTCAAAGGGTATTACACCAAAGGCGAACGATTCGCCGTAGTATTTTCGGCCTTTGGCGGGGCTACAGATACACTCATCGCCATGAGCGAAAGTGCCGCTGCCGGAGACGAGAATTACCAGACATTGTTTCAAGAATTTTGCGACCGGCACCGGAATGCCATCGGCGATTTGCTCACTGGTCCCATCAAGGCGCAGGCCTTCGCCGAAGCGGACAGAAATTTCCAGGCATTGGAAAATTTGCTGCACGGCGTGTTTTTGGTCAGGGAAGCATCCCTTCGCACCCTCGATTACGTGCTGAGTTTCGGCGAGCGCAGTTCCGCCACCATCATTGCACACGCCATGCAGGAAGCGGGTATTCAGGCCTCTTTCCTCGACGCCCGCCGGGTTATCAAGACCGATGACAGGTTTGGAAATGCCCGGGTTAATTTCGATGCCACTTACCCACTCGTGAGAGAATATTTCTCTCAAAATCCTGAAATACAAATTGTTACAGGGTTCGCTGGCTCTACGGAAGACGGGCTCACCACTACCCTCGGACGGGGAGGGTCTGATTACACGGCGGCCATTCTTGCTTCGGCACTCGATGCTGCCGTCATCGAAATATGGACCGATGTGGATGGAGTGCTCACTGCCGATCCCCGCAAAGTAAAGAAGGCCTTTACCATTCCCACCCTGACCTATGCCGAAGCGATGGAACTCTCGCATTTCGGCGCCAAAGTCATCTACCCGCCCACGCTGCAACCGGCGCTGAAGAAGAAAATTCCTCTATACATTAAGAACACGTTCAACCCCGGGTTTGAAGGCACCCGCATCACCGGCAGTCACGACCCGCTGGGGCATGCGGTCACGGGAATTTCTTCCATTAGCAGTATTTCGTTGCTGACACTTCAGGGCGGAGGCATGTTCGGGGTGCCGGGCATCGCAGGCCGTTTGTTCGGAAGTCTGGCTGCGGCGGGCATCAGCGTGATTCTCATCACGCAGGGTTCTTCCGAATATTCCATCACTTTTGCTCTCCCCCCGGAGTTGACTGAACAGGCCGTGTATCATGTGGAAGAGGAATTCGGGTACGAAATGGAAAAGGGAATGGTGGAGCCGGTGAGGGTGGAAAACAATCTTTCGGTGGTGGCCATCATCGGTGAAAACATGCGCTACCGTCCCGGCATTTCCGGCCGGCTGTTTCAGGCTTTGGGAAAAAACGGGGTGAATGTGGTGGCCATTGCGCAGGGATCGTCCGAGTTGAATATTTCGGTCGTCGTATCTGATGCCGATGAGGCCAAGGCGATGAATGCCCTGCACGAGGCGTTTTTCCTTTCCGACACCAAAGAGCTGCATCTTTACATGGTCGGTGTGGGGCTTATCGGTTCTACTTTGATAAGTCAGATAAAAGCACAGGCAGAATTTCTAAAATTGAAAAGGGGCTTGGAAATAAAGATCGTCGGATTGGCAAACAGCAAAAAAATGCTTTTTGATAAAGAGGGAATTGACCTTGAAAACTGGCAGGAGCAACTCAACGAAGAGTCCACCGAAGCGATTGACCTCGCCGCATTCGTGCAACGCATGAAAGACCTCAATTTACCCAGTACCATTTTCGTGGATAATACGGCTAACGAAAAAGTGACGCACTTTTACGAGAGCATCCTCGAAAGCAGCATTTCCATTTCTACGCCAAATAAGATTGCAACTTCTTCCTCATTTTTGCAATATCAAAGGTTGAAAAATATTGCCGGCAGGAGGGGGGTGCAATTTGTCTATGAAACGAATGTGGGGGCTGGCCTTCCCGTGATTTCCACGTTGAACGATTTGCTCAATAGTGGCGACCGTATCATAAAAATAGAAGGGGTACTTTCTGGCTCTATGTCATTCATATTCAATAACTTAAGTAAAAGTACAACCTTTAGCAACATTGTCAGAGTTGCCAAAGAACGGGGCTTCACGGAACCTGACCCGCGGGAAGATATAAGTGGGTCAGACATCCGTCGGAAAATTCTCATTCTGGCCCGGGAGACGGGACTCGAAATGGAATCGGCGGATGTAAAAATCGAAAGCATATTGCCGAGAGCAGCCGAAGAAGCAGAATGTATGGAAACGTTTTTCGCAGAGTTGGAAAAAACAGATGCTCATTTTGAAAAACTGCGTTTTGAAGCTGAGAAAAAAGGTAAGGTGCTTCGCATGATAGCAACGCTCGAAAAAAGGTCCAACGGTGCGAGTAAGGCGAGCATAGGCCTGAAATCTGTCGATGCCACCCACCCGTTTTACTCGTTGAGCGGCAGTGATAATATGATTGTATTCACCACCGGGCGATACAAAGAACCCCCGCTTGTAGTACGCGGACCTGGTGCGGGAGCGGAAGTGACTGCCGCAGGTGTTTTCGCTGAAATTATCAAGATTGGAAATTTTCTTTCATAACCTCCCCAACAACCTCTATCCAATATTATGAAGTCAGGAATTAAAGTATTTGCGCCTGCTTCGGTTGGCAATGCTGCCGTAGGTTTCGATATAATGGGGTTTGCCTTAGAAAAACCCGGTGATGAAATTATCGCCCGGTTTTCCGATAGGCCCGGTCTCCGCATTACTAAAATAACCGGTGCCAAGGGGAAGTTGCCTTACGAATTGGATAAGAATACTGCCGGTTTTGCTGCGCTGCAATTGTTGAAACATTTAGGGGAAGAAAAGCGCGGCATTGAATTCGAACTTCATAAAAAACTTCCCATTGGCAGCGGGCTTGGCAGTAGCGCTGCAAGTGCAGTGGCCGGAGTCATGGCCATTAATGAACTATTCAAACGCCCTTTAGAAAAAAGAGAACTTTTACCATTCGCATTGGAAGGTGAAAAACTTGCCTCCGGTGGTATTCATGCTGACAACGTCGCCCCGTCCCTTATGGGCGGTATGGTTCTGATTCGCGACAACGAAACGATGGACTTTCATCGTTTGCCTGTGCCCCGCGGATTATTTGCGACGGTAATTCACCCGCAGGTGGAAATTTTGACCAAAGATGCCCGCGGTATTCTCAGCGATACGGTTCCATTGAAAAAATTTATCCGCCAAAGTGCCAACCTCGGAGCCTTTATCATCGGCATGTACAATTCCGACATCGGCCTGATTGGTCGTGCTTTGCAAGATATCATCATCGAGCCCCAACGGGCAAAGCTCATTCCCTGCTTCGGAGAGGTGAAGGAGGCAGTGTTGAATGCCGGCGCTTTGGGGTGCAGCATTTCTGGCGCCGGGCCATCCATTTTTGCGCTGAGCGCTAATAGCCTCGTTGCAGACGAAGTGGGCGAACAGATGAGGCGGATTTACACAGATGCCGGTATTGCTTACGAATTGTACCAATCATCCATCAATCAGGACGGAGCCATAAAGTACTAACCATGAAGTTGTACAGCACCAATAATAAAAATAAGTTCGTTTCCCTGAAGGAGGCAGTAATGAAAGGCCTGCCCGAAGACAATGGTCTGTATATGCCGGAGAAACTCCCGGCACTTTCCTCCTCTTTCTTTGCTGGTTTGAGAAACCTTTCTTTTCGGGAAATAGGGTTTGAAGTATGTAAAAATCTTTTCAATGGTTGTATTCCAGAAGATGAACTTTGGGGAATTATCGAGCGGGCCCTCTCTTTTCCGGCACCTTTGATAAGTTTAAATGAACAGATAAAGGTGTTGGAACTTTTTCACGGCCCATCCTTGGCTTTTAAGGATTTTGGTGCACGGTTCATGGCGCAACTCATGAGCTATTTCAATAGGGACGAGAGCGATGAATTGGTCATACTCGTCGCCACTTCCGGTGACACGGGAGGAGCGGTGGCTGCAGGATTTCACCAAACGCCGGGAATAAAAGTGGTTGTACTCTACCCTTCCGGCAAAGTCAGTCATTTACAGGAAAAACAATTGACCACGTTGGGTGGCAATATTGTGGCGTTGGAAATCGACGGCACCTTCGACGATTGCCAGACTTTGGTTAAAAAGGCGTTTCTCGACGAAGACTTGTCCCATAAATTCAGACTTAGCTCCGCCAATTCTATCAATATTGCCAGGCTTATACCGCAATCGTTTTATTATTTTGAAGCATACAAGCAGTTGGTTCCGGACCAACATTCTGTGGCATTTTGCGTTCCCTCCGGAAATTTCGGCAATCTCACAGCAGGGTTGATAGCACAACGGATGGGGTTGCCCATAGATCATTTCATCGCGGCCACGAATGTGAATGATGTGATTCCGGAATATTTAAAAACCGGAGTTTTTGCCCCAAGACCTTCCATTGCAACGCTCTCCAATGCTATGGATGTGGGGAACCCTTCCAATTTTACCCGGATGCTGGACCTGTATGGTTCCACGTGGAACGAAATGAGGGCAGGTATTTCCGGGGCATCGTTTGATGACGAACAGACCATGTCGGCTATTCGGGAAATTCACGATAAATTCGGTTATGTTATAGACCCGCATGGGGCGGTAGGTTATTTGGCTGCAAAATCATTTATTGCCAAAAACTCCGGTTGGCAGGTCGTTGTATTAGAGACCGCTCATCCCTCTAAATTTATTGATGAGGTTCAGGGGGTGCTGCCGGTTTCTGTTGAAATACCCGAAAGGCTTGCACGATTGGAGCAACTTGAAAAAAAGAGCATAGCGCTTCCGTCTTCTTTTACATCGTTAAAAGAATGGATGTTGTCAAACTATTGAGCAGGTTGTCCTTTTGCCTTGCTGCGGGTGTTTCACGTGAAACATTTCAGGGAAATGCCATTATTCACAAGATTCAAGTTGGGTAAAAAAGCAATAAAGAATAATAGTGTGCGGCCCCGCTCCTGGCTGATGTTGTTGACCTTGGGGCTTGTTTGGGGTACCTCATTTATATTGATAAAGCGGGGGTTGGTGGCATTCCCTCCCGACCAGGTGGCATGCCTTCGCATTGGTATTACTTCATTTGTTTTTGCACCTGTGTTGTTTTTTCGTCGTAAAAAAATTGAAAAAAGAAGGTGGATATACCTGCTTATAGTCGGGTTTGCCGGAAGTTTGATTCCCGCCTTTTTGTTTGCACTCGCTCAAACAAAAATATCCAGCTCTTTAGCGGGCATGTTGAGTTCGCTTACACCACTTTTTACTCTATTGCTCGGCATTGTGTTTTTTAAAGTAAAAGCCAATTGGACGAAAATAGCGGGGGTATTGCTCGGGCTTGCCGGTGCAATACTGATGCTTGCTGGAGATGGTGGAATATATGCTTTCAAAGAAATGCTTTACGGGGTGTTGATTTTGGCGGGATGCCTTTTTTACGCAATAAGTAGCAATGTAGTTAAAACCTGGCTTTCACATATGCCTTCGGTCGTTATCAGTGCAGTATCTTACGCCATAGCCGGTGTGCCGGCTATTATTTACCTATTGTTCACAGATTTTTATGTGATACTCAAAACTCACGACAGCGCTTGGTCGTCATTGGGCTACATTGTGGTGCTGGCTGTAACCAGCACGGTGGCAGCTTCAGTTATTTACTTCAAGCTGATAAAGGACACCAATGCGCTATTTGCAGCAACGGTGAGCTACCTCATACCTTTTGTGGCACTGAGTTGGGGGATTTTGGATGGAGAACATTTGGAGATTTACCAAATCGCCGGGATGGCAATTATTCTGGGAGGCGTGTATGTGGCAGGAAAACAAGTGTCATAAGAATCGCACTTCAACGTAAAAAGTATCATTACTGGTAAAAATTACGTTTTGGGTGCTTTCAATGGAGTACCCCTTGCCGGGCTCGAAGGTTAATAGTTGTTTGGTTTTGGCAACGGTGCTCTCCGTGCTGTTCTCTATAAAAACCTTAGCCACTTTATCACCTTCGAAGACTATTTCAATTCTTTTGGTTTTTAGTTTGGCATCAGCAGCTGTATAGGTTATTTTGACCAATTCCCCGGCAGGTCTGCTTAAACTGTCGATGGTGTATTTATCCGTCCATGCCGGGCGGTTAATGTCCGCCTCAGAGAAAGGTTCCAGTTCCCTTTCGAAATCTATGTCATCAAGGACAAGTTCTTCCCTCTGGTCATTTACAACGGTTGTTTTCTTTACTTTGGCCACCGTAGATAGCGCTTGCACTTCACGAGAAAAATATCCCTTCAGGTCGAAAAAAAGTGGAGCGCTGCTGGCAGTTGTGGTTGTGCCCTTACCGGAACACGAGGCCAAAACCACCATGCCTACAGCAACGGTGAATATTATTGGGAAGAAAAAAAGCAGGTTGAACATAGATTCGGGAACTGTGGAACGAT
>CAZPHZ010000167.1:0-7540 GCA_964586035.1 uncultured Saprospiraceae bacterium | reverse complement strand
CGGCAGCTGTGCTGGAAGTCACGACTGCAATATTTTGCAGAACTACGGCTATCGGTTTTTTCTTATTCTTTTCGAGAAGCCCCTTTTCCTTAAGTTGCCTGATGGTGTCCTGCCGTTTCATCTCCAGCTTACCAAAAGTGTAGGCTGGCTCGAAATCCCGGACTACGAATTTCAGCCCGTACCTTTCATGAAAATCCAGCTGAACGAGCATTTGCACCTCTATTCCAGCCTGCAAAAGGGCATTCAATTCCAGTCCTAATTTATGCTGTAATTTCAGATAGATATTTTGCCACAATACTGCCTGTCCCTGCGCCAAAATTCCGTCATCGCCCTCTTTTTTCTGCACGAGGTCCAGGTAATAATGCCCGCGAGAGCTTTTCACTTGTGCCAGTTCGCACCGCACCCAAACCGGTTCGGGTAGGTTGAGCGACAGGGCCTGCCGAATGAATTCATTAATCTCAAAAAGGGTATATGATTGCACGTCTGCAGGATTATGTGAAGCAGTATCAAGATACCACGAATTCGGCGGATCCGAGCAGATATTGGTCGGCGTACACTTCCAGGCGGTATTTGCCTGCCCTCCAGTTGCCGGGAGCAACATATCCCCAGCCCCACCAATAAAGCCAAACCGTTTGACCCGCAGGGTAACTCATCGCATGGTTGTAGCCTTTGTCCCCGAGCACATTGCCCTTTTCATCGTAGTAGAAAAAAATCAGGTCAAATGGCAAGTCTTCCTTTGGCGGAAGGCATATAACCTCCAATTCCCACCAGATGTAACGCGTAGCGGCTTGGGAAAATGCTGAGCCATACACCCTTGAACCGACTGGCGGACATTTATCTGCACCTTCAAAAAGTTTCAATTTTACTTGTTTGACGTATTTCGAAAGCGAAGAGGCCATTTTTTGTTTCAATTCCGGAGCGGACTTTTGAGCGGAAACAGTTTTGACTGCCTCCGGTTTTTCATCTGGGAGCAGTTCCAGCACTGCCCTCCGGATGCGGTTTTTTTCCATCACGGTTTGTTCATAACTCAAAGCTCCGGTATTGGCGTTGTGTTGAAATTCATTGAACCATGCTGACACGAGGACGATGTCTTTGTACTTATTTGTACTGCGATGAACAGCCTTCAGAGCATCGATGGCATTTTCGAGTTCATCGTTTTCAATGAGGGCGAGGATGGCATCAAATGTCATAACTAATGAATTGAGTTCCGGAAAGGTAAAGAAGAGGCAACCGGCTGACAAATGTAAAAAAATCAACAACAGTCGCGCAAAACAAAACCGGCTCAAAAGAAAATGATGCTTTTGAGCCGGTTTGGAATTTGCAGCCAATTGGAAGCTAGTCCTCGCAATGCCTATTTGCCTTTTATGGGTACATAGTTTTGCTGATACAATTCCCAGGGTGTTTTCTTGTGCTCATTGCGTCCGAAGTAGGTGATAATTTTTTCGAACTCCATCTCATTTTTGAAACCGGGTACCGGTTGTATCACTTCGAGTTCTTCATCGAGAAATACAATCGTTGGATAACTCAGCCTTCCCCTCGTGATTTCGGCGGCAAGCTCGTGGTAACCGCGCATGCCGTTTTTCACAAATTTATAAGTCTTGCCTTTGAATTCAATATCGGCTTTTGATTCCGCATTAAATTTTATGGGGTAATAATGAGCGTTGACATAATTCGCTATTTGGGCATTTTCGAACGTCGACCTATCCATGCGTTTGCACCAACCGCACCAATCAGTGTATACATCAACGAGAAGTTTGCGCTTTTCCATCTTGCACTTTTCGAGCGCATTCTCCCACGACAGCCATTTTATCTCAGAATCATCTTTCCCCGGCATGGAATTCACCGGCTTCAGGTATGAAAATCCCACAGAACCCAACAAAAGAAAAAACACTATAGCGGCATTTTTCATCTCAATAACCTTTTAAGTAACAGGAAGTAAAATTAGTAAGACAAAAACATATCGACAGGAAGTCCCATGACGAAAAATGGATACTTTAAAAGAAGTTTAACTTCCATCCTTCCTTTTTCGGTAAATCGTTAAAGCATCGGTGCCTGTTTTTGTCCTTTCAATTATTTGGCCATGTATGCGAGGTGGAGTGATTCCTTCCGTAAGAAGTCTTTCGCCGGTAATTACCCACGCCTCATCCCAAAGCCCCTCCGATAGGAAATGATCGAGCGTATTGGCCCCGCCTTCTACCACCAGAGAACTTATGTTGTTCTCGTACAATAGCCCGAGCAAAGCGGGCAGCAACTGTTCATCAAAAGGCAACCCGACAAATTTGGTATTGGAAAACTGCTTACCCTCTGGCTTATTTTGCTTCTCTGTAACGACCCAGGTAGGCACAGTGTCATCCATCAAATAGTGCTCTCCGGGTATCCTTATTTTTTTATCAAAAACAATTCGCAAAGGCGAGCGGCCGTACCACAACCTGTTGGTCAACTGTGGGTTATCCGTGAGCGCCGTATTGGTGCCCACCAAAAAGGCGTCGTATTCGGCTCTCATCTTGTGCACCACTCGCGCAGAAAGCGGGTTGCTAATCCAAACCTGCCGGCCATGCTTCCCCATAAATCCATCTTTCGATTGGGCAAATTTCAGCAGAATATATGGGCGCTTTTTTGTGGCAAAAACATTGCGGATCGCCGCTATCCTCTTTCCCGTCTCCGGAAGGACATCCGTGACAACCTCAACACCGGCTTCCTTTAAAATTTTTACGCCATTTCCACTCACGGCAGGTGTGGCATCCAGACATGAAAGAACCACGCGTGGAATTTGATTTTCAATAATTAAATTGGTGCAGGGAGGGGTTTTACCAAAAATGCAACAGGGCTCGAGCGAAACGTACAGGGTGGCTTTTTTCAGCAAATGCCGTTTGCCGGAAGGCACGCTATTGACCGCGTTTACCTCAGCATGTGGGCCTCCATACCGCATGTGACAACCCTCTCCGATTATTTCACCCCCGGCCACAATAACCGCTCCCACCATTGGATTTGGCGAAACATTTCCTGCACCTAATCGTGCGAGATCGAAGCAGCGGTGCATGTAATTTTCTTGCGGCGTCATTTCCTAATGTGTTTTTTTGAGGAATTCGGAGAGGGTGCAAGTTAAGGGTCTCCTGCCAAAAAGAGGCAACTCCCAAAATACTCCAGCAAGTCTTTTGTCTAATGAATTACCAACCTTTATCCATGAAAAAATACGGCTGGTTGAAAAAATTGCAATCTTCGCACTTGAATTTAAAAACTCAATACTTTGGAAATGAAATTAAAAATCTTTGTTTTTTCCTGGTTGTTTGCCGGCGCTTTGAGCCTGCAAGCACAAATGAACAACATCAAATTCGTAGAATACGACATGCCCAACGGCCTGCACGTCATTCTCCACGAAGACCACACTACTCCAATTGTAGCAGTTAGTGTTTTGTACCATGTTGGCTCGAAAAACGAAAACCCGAATCGCACCGGATTTGCGCATTTTTTTGAGCACCTGCTTTTCGAGGGCTCCGACAATATCGAGCGCGGAGAGTACGAAAAATACGTGCAAAGAGCGGGAGGCACGCTCAACGCCAATACCTCTTCTGACCGGACTTTCTATTTTGAAATCCTGCCCTCCAACCAGCTTGGGTTGGGACTTTGGCTCGAATCGGAGCGCATGCTTCATGCCAAAGTGGACCAAAAAGGTGTGGAAACACAACGGCAGGTCGTGAAAGAAGAGCGCCGTCAACGCGTCGAAAACAGGCCTTATGGCAGCGTCCTCGAGGAATCACTGAAACGCGCTTATCGCGTACACCCGTACAAATGGCCGACCATCGGCTCCATGGCCCATCTTGATGCGGCCAAAGAGCAAGATTACATCAATTTTTACCACGAATTTTATGTACCTAACAATGCCACGCTATCCATAGCCGGCGATATACATCCGGAGGAGGCCAGGCAACTTATCAGCAAGTATTTTGCGGGCATACCAAAGAAAAAAGAACCGTACCGCCCTTCTGTGGTGGAACCGCCACTTGGGGGCGAAGTAAGAGACACCATCTTTGACAATGTCCAGCTCCCAGCCGTTATCCAAACCTATCGCATTCCGGCACAAGGCACCGATGAGTTTTATGCAGTAAGCATGCTGAGCCAACTCTTGTTGCAGGGCCAAAGCTCCCGGATTTACAAGGCGCTGGTCGATGAGCAACAGAAGGCTGTTTTTGTGGGGAATTTCCCATTGCCAATGGAAGACCCCGGAGTCTCAATCGCCTTTGGCGTATGCAATGTGGGTGTTGATCCGGCGGCTCTCGAAGAGGGCATGGACGCTGAAGTGACCAAGGTTCAAAATGAATTAATTTCGGAAGATGAGTTTCAAAAACTCCGCAATCAAATAGAAAACGACTTCGTCACTTCAAATTCCACCGTCGTTGGAATTGCAGAAAGTCTGGCGAATTACCACACCTATTTTGGCAGCGCGAATCTTATCAATACTGAGATTGACCGCTATTTGAAGGTAACTCGTGAAGACATTCAGCGAGCTGCAAAGAAATATTTGTCAAAAGACAACCGGGTGGTTCTGTACTATTTGCCCATGCCCAGCGAACCCTGATTGATTGCATTTAGCGATTGCTAAAATTTCATTTTACCAAAAAATATCAAAATCATTATTTCAATGAAAAATAGTATTCTTCCAATCATTTTTGGATTGTTCTGTTTTGGACAAAGCCTCCATGCACAGGACGATTTTAGAAAATCGGCTCCAAAACCCGGACCTGCGCCACGCATCGAATTGGGTGAGGCTGGGCAATTTACATTAGACAACGGTCTCAAAGTTATCGTGGTAGAAAACCACAAATTGCCGCGTGTTTCGTTCCAGATTTTTGTCGACGTCCCTCCCATTCTTGAGGGCGAGAAGGCTGGTTACGCCAGTTTGGCAGGTAGCCTTTTAAGCAAAGGCACCGAAAAGCACACCAAAGCGGAAATAGATGCCTCCGTAGATTTCATTGGAGCTTCACTTAGTTCGTCATCCCGTGGTGTTTCGGGGTCGTGTCTGACTAAACACAAGGACAAACTACTCTCGATGATGTCAGAAGTATTGCTGAGTCCCACTTTCCCGGAAGATGAATTTGAAAAAATAAAAAAGCAAACTTTGGCTAGTCTGGCGCAGAACAAAGACGACCCAAATGCGATTGCCGCCAACGTTTCTGCCGTGCTTCGCAATGGAAAAACACATCCTTACGGCGAAGTTCAAACGGAAGAAAGCACGGAAAAAATTACCGTAGATGCCTGTAAATCCTATTATGATAATTATTTTAAGCCCAATATTTCCTACCTCATTGTAACCGGTGACATTTCCATGAAAGAAGTGAAGACCCTGGCCCCCAAATATTTTGGCAACTGGCAACAAGGCGTGGTCAAAAAAGAACATTTCGACACGCCCAATAAGCCAGCAGCGTCAGAATTGGATTTTGTTGATAAAGCCGGCGCCGTACAGTCAGTCATCAACATCACTTACCCTGTGGACCTGAAACCGGGCACCAGCGATGTAATGGCATGCAGCGTAATGAATACAGTTCTTGGCTCCTATTTCAGCAGCCGTCTCAATGCCAACTTGCGGGAGGATAAAGGATATACCTATGGTGCGCGCTCCAGATTGAACAGCGACCCATACGCCGGCTCTTTCACCGCCACCGCCTCTGTACGCAACGAAGTAACGGATAGTTCTCTCACCCAGTTTTTGCTGGAGCTCAACAAATTGAGAGAGGAACCTGTGTCCGATGAAGAACTCCAAATGGTGAAAAATGTGATGACAGGCAATTTCGCCCGGTCGTTGGAAAATCCAGGCACTATAGGCCGTTTCACCCTAAATACTGCTCGATACAATTTACCTGCGGACTATTACGCTACTTATTTGGAGCGGCTGAATGCCGTCACCAAAGAAGATGTGGCCGCTGCCGCCAGAAAGTACCTCACACCCGGCCAGGCTTACCTCCTCGTGGTGGGAAACAGAGACGACGTAGCCGATAAGCTGAAGCCATTCGCCAAAGGCGGAAAAATCAATTATTTCGACCATTACGGCATACCGATGCAGGAAGTGGGCATGGCTATTCCGGAAGGCGTAACTGCCCAAACTGTGCTTTCAGATTATCTCGCTGCATTAGGTGGATTGGATAAATTGAATGCCATTACCAGCGTAACAATTAAAATGGAAGCTGCCATCCAGGGAATGACGCTTGAACTGGAGATGAACAACAAAGCTCCCAATAAATTGAAGATGACTAACAAAATGATGGGCAATGTTATGCAAGAGTCAATCTTCAACGGTTCCAAAGGTACCCAGTCTCAGATGGGCCAATCTTCCCCTATGGATTCGACAACTCTTCAGGACATGCATGTCGATGGCTACATATTTCCTGAACGCAAATACAATGAATTAGGCGTAACCACCGAGTTGAAAGGCATTGAAGTTGTCGATGGGAAAAAGGCTTACAAGATAATCGTGACCTATCCCTCGGGGACGAAAAAGACCCACTATTTCGACTTGGAAACCAGCCTGAAGATTAGGGAGATAGAAACACAGGGAGGTGTAACTGTGACAAATGATATCGGCGACTACAAAGATGTCGACGGCATCAAATTTCCGCATTCCACCAACATTAACGGCGCTGCACCATTTCCCATCAAAATGGAGACAAAAAGCGTAACCGTTAACGCCCAAATGAGCGACGACCTTTTTAAAATCGAATAGAGCCGCATACAATATCCTAAAAAGTAAAACCCGAATCTTTCAATTGAAAGATTCGGGTTTTTTTTGCATAATTTGACCAATGGTCCCCTCGATAACAGAGGCCTATTGCGGAGTAAGAGTAAATTCTACCCTTCTGTTTTTGTATCTTCCCTTTGCGGTAGAATTGTCGGCAATTGGATTGCTTTCTCCATGACCAGCGAAGCTCAGGAGGTTCTTGCTGATGCCTTTGCTAGCCAGATAATCGTAACAAGTACGGGCCCTGTTGACTGACAATTGTTGGTTAACAAAATCGTTGCCGGCACTGTCGGTGTAGCCATCGATATGTAATTTGTAGCCGGGATACCGGCTCAGCATCTCCACAATCTGATTCAGAACTACCAATGACGAAGGCAATAATTTTGTACTTCCTGAACGGAACCGTACATTTTTCATCGCCAGGTCGAGCACTTCTTTGTCGGCTGAAGAAATCACCGGACAGCCATCATTGCCGGCAACACCGGCAAGCAGTGGGCATTTGTCTTGGGAATCATCTATGCCGTCGTTATCAGAGTCTGGGCAGCCGTTGAAGCGTTTGGGGCCAGCCAGTTTCGGACAATTGTCTTTGTTGTCGGCAACGCCATCATCGTCGGAGTCGGGGCAACCGTTGTGTTCTGCGGTACCCGCCACTTCCGGACACTCGTCAAGGTCGTCGGTAGTTCTATCACGGTCGGCATCGGGACAACCGCTAAGAGCCGGTCAGCCGTGCAAGGCGGGACAGTTACCTTCTTAATCCACATTGTTGTCCGAGTCAGTATCCGGGTGTCCGGGGCACCCACTCGTCCCTGC
>CAZPHZ010000166.1:0-7578 GCA_964586035.1 uncultured Saprospiraceae bacterium | reverse complement strand
TGACGCGGATGGCTGCCGAGGACTGATATTCGTTGGAAGGTGTCCACCCGCGCCAATGTACGGTGCCGAGTATTTCGTCCATTTCTACCGGCAGCTTGTCGCCGTTCGGGGCGGAATTGTAGCGGTTCATGTACATATCCACCACCTGGCCGCTGATTTGTGCCGTTACATCATGCAGCAAAAAAAGCACCGCAAACAAGGCCGTGATCATTGTAGTTCTCAATAATTTCATCGGAAAAGATTTTTAGGTTAAAGAATAATCGGTTATAAAAATGGCTTAATGCCAGCCAGTTATCGGCCGAAAAACATATAGTCCATGATTGAATCTCCTTCAGTGCCGTTCCAGTGTGTGTCGTATTGAGGGTATAGTAGTAGATGCGAGGTACATCACTAATAGGGTAGGTGCCTGTACGGGGTATGTTCAACGGGATTTAAAAAGAAGCTTATGTGCTTTTGGATAAAATGGTTCCCAAATTTACGGATTCGCCATATAAAAATCAAACAGGGCCCAAATTCCATTGCGCTATTAATTAAACAAAGGTGATCTAGTTAGAAAATGTTCGACGACTCTCCACACTGCCACCTGGGTTCCAAGAAAGGAAAGCAGCCCTATTAACTACACATGAGTTTATCTGACACTTTTTTATGGTAAAGATGCCCCATATTGGTTTGGACAGGTGGTTACATGGAATTTTAATGATGGGTGCCTGTGGCGTGGAATCACATTATTGAGGTGAAAATGCAAGCATTCAAAAAAAAGTATTCTCCAAAACAATCTTCCTATCAGAAAAATCCATTATCTTTTCTCTCTAATCCAAACTACATTATGCCACCAATGGCAATTCACAATTTTCAAAAGTACTTACAATGAAGAATTTTCAACAGAAATCTCTCGATGACCACAAGCCAGACAGGACCGTTAAGGCTCCTCCGGTTACTGATTACATGGTCAAGAAATTGATCACTTTCAAGCCGGACACACCCATCAGTGAAGTCATTGATTCTTTGTTGGAGCATAGAATTACCGGGGCGCCGGTGTTGAACGACAAAAAGGAAGTGGTTGGATTAATTGACGATAAAGACTGCCTGAACGTGCTAATCGGTGGTGTATACTACAATCGTCCTGCTAACGAAGGGACGGTATCGTCCTACATGTCCAACGTGATGAAGACTATTTCAGTCCACGCCAATATAGTTGATGTAGCCAATACTTTTTTGACCACACCATACAAACGGTTACTGATAATGGACGATGATGGTAAGTTGGCGGGCCAAATTAGCCGGCGTGATATTTTAAGGGCTATCAAGCACATGAATGCCAATGCGAGGTAAAACTTTGTCTTGTTTTATTGAAATGTGAAATTGGCCTACATCCAATATAAAACGGATAATGGACTTTAGACAAAATATTTTGGACGATGGGAGCTTTCTATTTCTTACCCGGAGCCCGGAATTCCCACAATCAGTTCTTCACTGCTCCTTAGCAACTGCAAACCTTTCAAGAATTCCGTCACAGGCTTGGTTGAGCATGTCATAAACCTTTTCGAAACCATCGTTGTCCCAAAAAGGATCGGGCACATTTTCGTCGTTTCCGGGGTGTGCAAAATTCATAATGAGCTGCACTTTCTCTTTCTGCTCATTCGTGGTAGCCAGTCGCTGGATGTGTCGATAGTTGGCCCGGTCCATTGCGAGCACGAGGTCGAATTGACGGAGGTCATGGGGTTTAAGCTGCCGGGCTCTTTGTTTCGAAATATCGATGCCGTTTTTGCGGGCAGTAGCAATGGAGCGGTTGTCGGGTTGTTCTCCGGTATGCCAGGCGGAGGTGCCAGCAGAATCGACCTTCCAATCTAGGCCTTGTTCCTTTATTTTGTACTTCATAATGCCTTCAGCCAAAGGAGAGCGACATATATTGCCAAGGCATACCATCAGTATTTTCATTGAAAAAAAATTATGCTTTAAGAGGTCAAAGATTTAGCCAAAGTGCCGGGCAGCCTTGACCTTCATGAAATCCCGGGTCTGGGTCAATATTCATCGTCTGATTTACCTCACTACTCCCACAGTCATATTTTCATCGTAATCGCCTTTGATGACTGGGGACTGCCGGTTTCCCGTGTAGGCCCTAACGTTTTCATCCACGAAATTAAAAAGTTCCTGTATCGTAACAATTTTGTTGCTGTCGGCATCGGCCTCGCCTTTGAGGCCCCGAATGAGAAAATGGCTGAACACCCCTTGCCGCAACCCACTGCTTTCCAGAGAGGTCTCATCCGATTTTGAGGACATGATTAGGGCAGTACCCGATTCAGCCTGCGCCAGAGATTTGTAATAATCTTCCAACACATTCCGGGTATCGCCGCCTTTCATGGCCAACAGGCTGCCGGAGTGGCAGGCGTCGGCGATGCAGAGTTTGTATTTTGCAGGGCTGTTTTCCAATATTTTATTGATTTCCTCGTGTTCCAGTTTATTGTTGTAGCCGTCGAAATCAATCGGAAGAAAGGAGCCGCGTAATCCGTGCCCGGAAAAATACAACAGCACGAGATCATTTTCGCCAGCTTTGCCGAAAGTCTCATTCATGGTGTTGATTATTTTTTCCCTCGTAGCATCTTCATCAATGAGGATGCTGATTTCATCGTCAGCAAGCGCACCTCCTTCAGGGCTTTTCAGAAATGCATACATGCGATAGGCGTCGTCGTCAGTGTAACGCAGGGTCGGCATGTGATTGTAGGAAGAAATACCGATTACCACCGCCCAGACTTTCATGTCGTGAGCTTGACGTATAGCAATATAGTCCTCTGTTGAAAGCAACGGGGTATTAGTTGGGGTAACCTCATCCGGGTCTTTATCCCCCATATAGGAACCGTCTTTCCAGAATCCGTTCACCTCAGTTCCGTCAGCAAGGAAAAGGGTCCCCCGGCCATCGAAATTACCAGAGGCCCAAGTGCCGCTGTAGTGCTCACCATTGGCATAATGAATAATGCCGTCGCCATGTGGAAGGCCATTTTGAAAAGTCCCCACATATTTTGCAGCGCCGTCTTTGTAGATATAGGTGCCGCGTCCGTTCTCACAATCGCCGCCGATACAACCCACACGGCCGGCCTCTATCTGGGGATTGCCGAGGTACTCACCTTCCTTCCACTCGCCGGTGCTTTGTGTTTCGTCGGCATAGTAATAAGTACCTTTCCCATGCTTATACCCATTGTTAAAAGAACCGATATAACGGTCTCCGCTGACGTAGCTGAAGGTACCCCAGCCATCTGGTTTGCCATCAAGAAATTGTCCTTCGTATTTACTGCCATCGGGATAACCATAAACGCCCTCGCCGTTCTCACAATTGCCGCTAATGCAGCCACTTTGGATATCCTCATCCAAAACCAGTACCTCTTCCTGTTCTTCCGGAAAAAGAGTTTCGATGACCTCGCCATTTTCGTCTAATGGCAATCCCTTGAGCCAATTCCCGGTCCAGGTACGGCCATCGGCCATTGTTTTTGTACCCACCCCTTCGGGGTAACGGTGTACCCACTCGCCACGATAGACACTGCCATCGGTGTAGTAACAGGCACCGATGCCGTGGATTTCGCTATCCTTAAACTGGCCGATATATTTGGCGCCACTGGGATATATGAAAATCCCCGTACCATTGGTACAATCGCCGGAAATACACTGAGAATGAATGGCTTCGGAAAACAAAAAACTCAGAAGAAGAATAGCTGCTAAATGCCGCATGGGTGATATTATTTTGAATGAAGTGCTCTCTCAAAGGTAGTCTATCGGTTCCGCTTGTCGTGAAGTCAATACGCCAAAAATCTATAACACCAAATGACAACGAACGTACAAGCAGTAAAGGTATAGAAGCGTCATAATGTTTGAAAAAAAAACGGGGTTCCGGATTATTCTCATTCGGGTTTCTGACTATTATCAGTTTTTTTTCAAATACAATGTGAAATTTAGCCTATCATTCAAGACATTAGCGCAGCCAGTTGGCATTTTAAGAGTAAGCCCATACGATAATTAAATCATCATCAACAATGGAGTTACAAATAAAAACATTTGAAGAGTACCAAAACACTTATCAGCACAGCGTGAAAGACCCCGAAGGCTTTTGGGGCGAAATCGCCGATACCTTCCATTGGCAAAAGAAATGGGACAAAGTGCTGGATTGGGAATTTCGAACACCTGACGTGAAATGGTTTGTGAATGGCAAAACGAACATATCGTACAACTGTCTCGACAGGCACCTCGCTACCCGTGGCGACAAGGTTGCCCTACTTTGGGAACCAAATAACCCGGCAGATGCTGTAAGAAAATACACTTACCGCCAACTACATGCCGAGGTATGCCGGGTTGCCAATGCCCTCAAGGCGCAAGGAATCGAAAAGGGCGACAGGGTATGTTTTTACATGCCTATGGTGCCGGAACTCGCAATCGGTGTGCTTGCCTGTGCCCGCATCGGCGCAGTGCATTCAGTGGTATTTGCCGGTTTCTCAGCTCAATCGCTGGCCGACCGCATTGAGGATGCCACTTGCAAAATGGTTATTTGCTCCGACTATAATTCCCGGGGTGCCAAAAACATCCCAGTGAAAAAAGTGGTGGACGAAGCTTTGACCATGGGTTGCGATAGTATTGAAAAAGTGGTCGTCCTCCAACACACTGGCAACGGTCAAAATGGCCAACAACTAAATTGGAAGGACGGCCGCGATGTTTGGTGGCACGACGCCATCGCCGGTCAGTCCGAAACTTGCGACCCCGAATGGATGGACTCCGAAGACATTCTGTTCATCCTGTACACCTCCGGCTCCACAGGCAAACCAAAAGGTGTTGTTCACACTCTTGGTGGTTACATGGTGTACACGATGTATTCCTTCCTCAATGTTTTTCAATACCAAGAGGAAGACGTCTTTTGGTGTACTGCGGACATCGGGTGGATCACCGGGCACAGTTACATCGTATATGGACCATTGCTCGCTGGCGCCACTTCCCTGATGTTTGAAGGGATTCCAACCTTCCCTGATGCCGGCCGCTTTTGGGAGGTTTGCGAAAAGCATAAAGTGGATATCTTCTACACCGCACCTACCGCCATCCGGGCACTCATGGCCTGTGGAGACAAGTGGACTGAAAAGCACGACCTCAGCAAGCTAAAGGTTCTCGGAACGGTCGGCGAACCCATAAACGCTGAAGCCTGGCATTGGTACAATGAAAATATAGGAAAAAAGCGTTGCCCCATTGTGGATACCTGGTGGCAGACCGAAACCGGAGGCATCCTCATTTCTCCGCTTGCAGGTATTACCCCGCTGAAACCTAGCTATGCCACACTCCCCCTGCCCGGTGTGCAGCTTTCCCTTATGGATGCAAAAGGGAATGAAATAAAAGACCACGACATTGAGGGAATCCTTTGCATCGATTTCCCATGGCCGGCGATGCTTCGATCCACTTATGGTGACCATGAACGCTGCCGCACTACATACTTCACTCAGTTCGAGGGTAAATATTTTACAGGAGATGGAGCCAAGCGCGATGAAAACGGCCTCTATCGTATAATCGGCCGCGTGGACGACGTCATGAACATATCCGGCCACCGCATTGGCACTGCCGAAGTTGAAAATGCCATCAATGAGCAACCACTTGTGGTGGAAAGTGCCGTGGTAGGGTACCCCCATCCCATCAAAGGGCAGGGCATCTATGCCTACGTCATCACCACTGGTGGAGTGACGGACACCATTGCTTTTGAAAAGGAAATTAGGGATACCGTGACGCGCATCATTGGGCCTATCGCCAAACCCGATGTCATTCAGGTGGTGCCAGGCCTGCCTAAGACCCGCTCTGGGAAGATCATGCGCCGCATTTTGCGCAAAGTAGCCGAAGGAGATACCTCCAACCTCGGAGATACATCAACCCTTCTAAACCCGGAAGTGGTGGAAGACATTAAAGCCGGCGCAGTTGCATTGCGAAATGCTTAAATCGGGCTGCCGGTTTTCTGAGGATGTCCAACCTTTAGCAAGGTTGGGCATTTTTTTTGCAACATATTGAATAGTTTGGGGCCCCCACCTCTGCCATTCGAAAACACCTCTAAACAGCATCTCTTCTTACAAATGGCTTCTATTTCTGATTAGCTTTCTCAAAAAATACTACTTCGGTTATCGATTTTTGGCGCATTGAGACTGCGTTGCTCTGAATCACATTTTTTACAAAAGTGCACTTATAGTCCAGCGAAACACAATCGAATAATTCCGGTGGCACAAAAGTGTCCTGGGCCAAAACTTATTCTCATGATGTATCCCCTCACCAACCTCAAAGGGTTGATAATTCCCCTCGTATTAATACTCTTTCCCGTATTTATCAATGCACAAAAATGTTACATGGTATCCGGAGCTGTCAATGTAGGTGCCGATACCGATATCAATGGCTTTTATGAACAAAACGGTATTGAAAGTGGCTGTGATAAATTCGATTTAACCGGCGACCTCGCCGGAAACCCCGCTACCGCAGGAGACTACCGCCTGGCAAAAAAAGACAATATGTTTTGGTCCACCGTTCGCAACAGCGACAATATTATGCGCTATTTTAAACTCAGTTTTGACTGCATTATTCCCGAATCGGGATACTCACCGTGCTGCTCTCAGGGAGGGTCATTGCTGGTAGTCAAGGTTTCAGATAGCGGATGCTCTGCTTTTATACTGCCTGTAGAATTGACTGATTTTACTGCCCGGCTTTATAATGGGCTGGTTCTTTTAAACTGGTCGACGGCCTCAGAAACCAACAACAAAGGATTCTTTATACAGCGAAGCTTTGATACCGAAGAATGGGAAAGCGCCGGGTTTCGACCGGGCAATGGGAACAGCCTCAAAACCCACCATTACGCGTTCACAGATGAAGAAAGTTTTTCGGGCACCGCATATTACCGATTGATGCAGGCCGATTTCAATGGCCACTTTGAGTATTCTAAAGTGGTGAATGTCGCCAGGAATGCGCCGGCTAGCCGATTGTCCGTTTACCCTAATCCAACAAATAATTATTTGCATTTCTCTCAAGAAGTAACAGGTGATATTTCAGTATTCAATGAAATGGGCCAACTCGTGCGCAACAATTCTGTCTTTGGATTATTTGAAGGCATAGATGTATCTGGGCTCAAAAACGGGCCGTACATTTTGGTGGTAATTGACGCCAGAGGGCAAATTCACCGTTCGCGTTTTTTGGTAGGGGAATAAGAAAAAGTGCTTCCCCCGGAATTTGGGAAAAGCACCCGAACGTTGTTCACCACTTTATTGAGCAACGCTATTACCCATATTTTCCAATTAAGTTTTATTCCGGACACCGAGCCAAAGGCCTGAGAAATTGCATACCAAGTATTACCTGGTCTTTAGAAATAAACAATGCTGCAAATCCTAATGCCCCATGTCGTAAATTGGAATTTATTGTACAATCAGTTTCCTGATAATTTGGTGACTCCCGCTATTTACATGCATATAATATAACCCCTGCGGAATCCCGTGGAGATCGACCAATGCCTGTTTCGATTGACCGGAGGAGAACGCTCCCTGAGTTATTACCTCTCCCCCCGGTGAATATAGCTGGTAATACAATTCC
>CAZPHZ010000165.1:0-7674 GCA_964586035.1 uncultured Saprospiraceae bacterium | reverse complement strand
GTGAAGCCTGGCGTGAATTTTACCTGGGATGTAGGTCAAACCTGGAGTTCTCCAGGGGTCATTCAGCCTAATTTGTTTCGCTCCGACCCGGTACTCGACGCGGATTCCGATGGTAGATTTTATTACAATAGCTTAGGCCTGCCTTCAGGTATTTTCCAATGTGACATTTTCAGGTCTGTCGGCAACACCGGGTGGGATGATGGAATCTATGCCTTTGGCGGCGATAAGCAATGGATGACAATTGACAAAACAGGGGGAATAGGAAATGGAAATATCTATGAAACTTGGAGTCCATTTTATTCTTCCTGTGCCGGTTCCTTCAGCCGTTCGACGGATGGCGGAGAAACCTACGAGAGTTGCATTTCGATTGAGCCGGCACCAGTATGGGGAACCCTGGATGTTGGGCCAGATGGCGAATTATATGCAGCGGGAGATGGCGGATATGTTGAAAAGTCAATTAACGCAGAGAATGCTTCCGAAACGGTGGAATGGCAATCGTTCCTCGCAGATTTGGGCGGCTCCAGCCAAGCCTTTGTTTCTGATAGCCCTAATCCAGGCGGATTGCTGGGCCAGACTTGGGTGGCTACGGATCACTCCGGTGGGACTGGCAACGGTAATGTTTACCTGCTTTCTTCTGTCAAGCCTTCTGCCTCCGATGACCCGTTGGACGTGATGTTTACAAGAAGCACTGATGGTGGCTTGACCTGGAGCGATCCTGTTCGCATCAATGATGATTCCAATGAAACGGCATGGCAGTGGTTCGGCACGATGTCAGTAGCACCAAATGGCCGGATAGATGTCGTTTGGTTGGATACGCGGGATAATCTTGGCACTTACTTTTCCTCCCTTTATTATTCCTTCTCATTGGATGGAGGCTTATCCTGGTCTTTCAATGAAAGATTGTCTGACGCATTCGACCCCCATATTGGGTGGCCTGATCAGAATAAAATGGGTGATTACTTCGACATGGTATCAGATGACGATGGAGCTAATTTAGCCTGGGCAGGTACTTTCAACGGAGAACAAGATGTTTATTTCGGGCGCATTTCACCCGATGTAACAGGAACCGCAGAAACCACAAAGGAAGCAGGTAAACAACTTTCACAGAATTTTCCAAACCCATTCCGGCAGTCCACGGCCATTGCTTTTACCATTGAAAATAGCAGCCAGGTTCAGTTAAAAATCTTCAATCATATGGGGGTTGAAGTGAGGGAATTGGTAAATGAAATGAAGCAAGCCGGCAAATATTCCATCATGTGGAATGCACGGGATGATAGTGGCAGGGCTTTGCCTGCAGGATTGTATTATTGTGAATTGATTTTATCAGACAGCGTTTTTTGTATTAAAAAAATGACGGTGATAAAATAGATGGTGCGAATGCCTTGTGCCGAACGCCGGCAGGGTTCTAACCCTTTCGGCGTTTTGTTTCCATTTCCCGGGCGATTTTTGAAAAAGACCAAAAGGGCGAACAATTGTCCTTAATTTAGCCCCTTCAAATTTTCCCAAGACGGAGAACTTGAAAGTTCTATTACTGATTTATTTACTATGACGAAAATGCTCGAAGGGACTGACCCTATACTCTTGTCGAAAAAGGAACTGCCTTATATTCACAGGGATATAAGCTGGCTGTCTTTTAATTACAGGGTGCTTCAGGAGGCGAAGGATCCAGCGGTACCCTTATTGGAAAGGCTCAAATTTCTGGCGATATATTCCAATAATCTCGACGAGTTTTTCAGAGTGCGGGTGGCCAATAACCGCAACCTCGTGCGAGTGAGCCGGAAGACCCGGGAAGAATTGGATTTTTTACCAAAGGTGGTGATAAAACAGATTCTGAAAATAGTAAATGAGCAGCAGGAGGAGTTTAGCGAAATCTTCGAAAACGAGATTATTCCCCAACTCAGCAAACATCGGATATCACTGAAGCGCCGGCTCGAAATTGGTAAAAAGCAGCGCAAATTTGTCGAAAACTTTTTCAACGACCACCTGCTGCCATTTGTGCAACCTGTATTGCTTGTGAAAGGGAAAATATATCCATTCCTGAACAACGCCTCGCTTTACCTGACGGTGTATATGGAAGACAAAGAGGATGGTTCCAAGCATTACGCCATTGTGAAAATTCCTTCCGAACACCTGCCGCGATTCATTCAATTACCTTCTCTGAATGGCCGCATGGTGCTGATTATGCTCGATGACATTGTGCGTCATTGCCTGTCCGGTATGTTTCCGGGATACAATATTCTCGACACCTACAGCATAAAACTGACACGTGATGCCGAGTTATACATCGACGACGAATATTCCGGCGACCTCATATCCAAAATCCGCAATAGTTTGAACAAAAGGCAGGTAGGGCCTCCCTCGCGGTTTGTTTACGATAGGGAAATGCCGAAAGAGCTATTACAGTTTCTCATCGAGACCTTCAATTTGAAAAAGGAGGACCTCCTCGTGGAGGGGCGGTATCATAACAATTTCGACTTTTTCAGCTTCCCGGATTTTGGGTTGGAGCAGCTAAAAAACAAACCACTTCCGCCACTGCCTTACCACGCGCTGGAAGATACTTCCGATTTTTTTGGCGCCATGAAAAAGCGCGACCATTTGGTATATCCACCTTACCATTCTTACGAATCGGTCATTCGCTTTTTCGAGGAAGCGGCCAAAGATCCTCGCGTCACTCATATTCAGGCCACACAGTATCGGGTGGCACGGAAGTCGCGCATCATGAACGCCATGAGGCAAGCAGTGAAAGCCGGGAAACAGGTCTTCGTTTTCATCGAGGTGAAAGCGCGTTTCGATGAGGCTGCCAACTTGGCTTGGGGCGAAAAATTGGAAAAGGCGGGCGTGAAAGTGGCTTATAGTCTGCCGGGCGTGAAGGTCCACTCAAAGATGGCCCTCATCAGGCGGCAGGAAGAAGATGGCCCCAAGTTATATTCCTATCTCAGCACGGGGAATTTCCACGAGGGTACTTCCAAGATATACTGCGACTTTGGGCTCTTCACCGCCGATAAACGACTTACGGGAGAGGTGGCAAGGCTGTTCAGTTTTTTGGAAACAAATCACCGGCCCCTCCGAGTGTTTCAGCATTTTTTTGTCGGGCAATTCAATCTTCGGTCAAACCTGGAGCGCCTCATCGACCGGGAGATTAAGAACGCCCGGAAAGGCAAACCCGCAGAGATTATCTTGAAATTGAACAGCATTCAGGACCGTAAGATGATTGCCAAATTGTACCGGGCCAGCCAGGCCGGTGTCCGCATAAAAATGATAGTACGGGGAATTTGCTCATTGGTGCCGGGGGTGCCAGGTGTGAGCGATAACATCGAGGCAATCAGCATCGTTGACCGTTACCTCGAACACGCCCGGGTATTTATTTTTCACAACAATGGTAAAGAAGAAATATTCCTTTCCAGCGCTGACTGGATGCTTCGCAATCTGAGTTTCAGGGTCGAGACAATATTCCCAATCTACGACCCTGCCATTCGCCGGCAGATTAAAGATGTCATTAACTTGCAATGGAAGGACAATGTGAAAGCCCGCATTCTCGATGCCACCCAATGCAATGAATACCGGCGCAATGGCGATGAGATAGCCCATCAATCGCAGATAGAAACTTATAATTATTTTAAAAGAAAAGAAGAGCATTAGCGGTACAAGGTAGGAGGTGGAGTTTGCTTTTGCATTTTCATTACCTCGTCTCGACTAAGCTTTTCAAGATGCGCCAGATGTTTTCTTCCACTATTTTTTGACCTTCCTCGTTTGGGTGGATACCGTCGGGTAGGTTGAGTTCGGGTATTCCACCCACATTTTCCAACAGAAAAGGAATGAGTGCGGCGTGGTGTTTTTTTGCTAAGCGCGGGTACATTCCGTTGAAGGCTGTGGTGTATTCCGGGCCGAGGTTGGGAGGTGCCATCATCCCTGCGATGACAATTTTCGAAGCGGGGTATTTGGTTTTTACGGCAGTGATGATGGCATCCAGGTTTTCGTATGATGCGGTGGGCGCAATGCCACGCAGCGCATCGTTGCCGCCCAGCTCGAGCACAAAAATATCGAGGGGTTGGCGGATGACCCAATCCAGGCGCTCCCGGCCGCCTGCAGTGGTTTCTCCACTGAGGCCGGCGTTGATGGCTTTGTAACGAAGACCCAGCGAATCGAGTCTTTGCTGGAGCAAGCTCACGAAGCCCTTCGATGGGTTGAGTTTGTAGGCCGCGGTTAGACTGTTACCAAAAAAAACGATGGTTTTCGTATGGGGTACGGTTTTAGCTTGTATATTGTTAGATTGTTCTTTTTCTGACATTTTCCCGGCTTCAGATTGACCGGCCGGTTGACAAGAAAATAGCAATGCTGTTAGAAAAAACCAGATGACGCTTCTTAAAACCATTTGAATTATTTTTTGGCAATCATTAAACCTTCCGGGTAAAACTCCGTCTTTAGATTCTATTTTATTACTACCCGGGTTTTCTCTCTCCTCATTTTTATTTGTACAAGTAATGCGATAATAAATATGTTCTCCGCAGGAGGTACGCAACTCTGTGAAATTTATTACCGTAGGCTTCAATGGCTGAAGTTTTTTTTTGACGCTGCAAAGAAACGCAGATTGTGCGATTCAGATAACCGGTGGCCGAAAGACAGATTTTATTTTCAGCAATTAGCCATTTAAAGCCCCCAAGTTGAACCGTCCTTTGCAATTAAATTAAGGAGAAAACAATGAACAAACACACACATAAAATAATTTTGGTAGAAGATAGCCGGGCGGATGCCGAGCTGGTAAAATACGCTTTCAAAGGGCAATCTGTCGCTGCTGAACTCATCCATTGCCACGACGGCGAAGAACTGCTGAAAATATTACCCACCCTTGTACCTGGCACAATACAATACATTCTGCTCGACCTGAATATGCCGGGTATGAATGGGTACGAAGTTCTCAAACACTTTTCTGCCGGCGAGGCTTGGAAACAATACCCCGTCATCGTTTTTAGTTCTTCCATGCACCAAAGCGATGTGCGCACTTGTTACGAATTGGGCGCCAATGCTTATGTGTGCAAACCACTCGATTTCAACGAATTCGACGAAGCTATTAAATCCATCAACGCCTTTTGGGGCGGCGTGAACCTTCGGCCCGCTTATCAATCCTGACTTTCGTCATAGAAAGTCGATGTTTCGTTTCAACCCCTCAAATTTTGTGCGCTTGACCGCAGATTTTTTAAAGACTGTTTGAAAAACCTCTTTCGTCAATTCTTTCCATTCGCTGTTATTCATTTCCATCAATTCCGGTTTTGGTTCGAAAGCTGGCTCTTCGTGCGGACTGGCAAAGCGATTCCATGGGCAAACTTCCTGACAAACGTCGCAACCGAACATCCAATTTTCCATTTTGCCCCGGAACTCGTCCGGCAGGATTTCATCCCGCAATTCGATGGTGAGATAGGAGATACACCGGCTGGCATCAAGCAGATAACCTTTGGGTGAGATGGCCGCTGTTGGGCAGGCCTCAATGCAACGGCGGCAGGTACCGCAATAATCTTTCATGGGTTGGTCCGGCGGCAAATCGAGGTCGAGGATAAGCTCCGCCAGAAAAAAGTAAGAACCAGCCTTTGGATTGATGAGCAAGGTGTTTTTGCCGGTCCAGCCGAGGCCTGTCCGTTTGGCCCAATCCCTCTCCATGACAGGGGCCGAGTCTACAAAACAACGCCCGTTCACCTCACCAACTTCAGAGCGGATGAAGCGAAGCAAGTCTTTGAGTTTTCTTTTTAAAACAAAATGGTAATCCTCGCCATAAGCATAACGGGCTATTTTCGGAGCTTCGGGATCTTTTTGTTTTTCTCTTGGAAAATAGTTGTGCATGAGCACAATGACTGACTTTGCTCCTGGCACCAGAAGGGTGGGGTCGGTGCGTTTTTCAAAGTGATTCTCCATGTATAGCATCTTGCCGTGGTTACCGCTGTGCAGCCATTCTTCAAGCTTGCGGGCTTCTTTGTCCAACGGTCCGGCTTTGGCTATGCCGGTGAATGCGAAGCCGAGGCGGGAGGCTTCTTTTCTGATGAGATAGGAGAGGGAGTGTTTTGACGGCACTGTCGGTTGGCTAATTGATATGTATTTTTAAAAAGTTTTCATTGGTAACGAGCTGAATCTCAGAGCCGTGTAGGGCCGTCAATTCGCTGATGCCAACGGCCGTATTGTCGCAACTGCAACATTTCTTCGACAAGTGCTTCAGGGTGATGTTTATGACTTCCACTTTTTCACCATTAACGTAAATGTCCAGCGAAGCACCTATTTTGCGGGAACCGCAAGCCACAGGGAATTCGGCGGAGATGTCGTTGTCGTTGAAAGTCAGTTGAGGCACTAATGGGAAACCTATTTCAAAGGGTTGCACGATGCTGAATGTCGACGGGTCGAAGGTGCCGCTGATATTTTCACCGGTGGCATCGTCTATCACCTGAATGCTCAGCATGCGGTTGTCCATCTCGTCGCAATTCCCGCAGCAGCCGTTCAACAATGCCACGGCCAAAAAAAGAATGCTTGAAAAGAATAATGACTTCATATTGACTAATGCGATTTTGTGAAAATTGGTATCACAGTATCAGGACTTTGCGGGCGCTATGCAGTTACCCGATAATTTGCAATTTCGCAAATTTCAACATAATTCGTTTCTGTTTTTCATCTTCCAATTCCTGGAAAAATATCGTTGCGACTCTTTTATCGCGGGCACCGTCAATGGAGAGCACTTTGCCTTCGCCAAACCTAAGATGCAAGACTTTCATTCCCGTTTGAATCTGGTCCGAAGAGTTGGGTTGAAATGTCTTTGGGTCGGCCCGCAACACATTTTGGGAGCGTCCCCGTTTCTTAAAATTCCCGCTTACCCCAGAGGCTGCCCTCGCCGGTTGCTTTGAGTTGCTACTTCTTCCGAAACTTCCCAGGGTAGCTCCCTCCTGTCTTCTGATGGGGGAAGCTGCGTCCAGATGTTTCGCATTTATTTCGCCGAGAAAACGGCTGGGCGAATTGAATCGCGCCTGCCCATATCGATAACGGCTGTTGGCATAACTAAGCGTGAGAAACTGCTCTGCCCTCGTGATGGCCACATAAAACAGCCGGCGTTCTTCGTCGAGCCCCTCGGGCGTATCTATCGACATAAACGAGGGGAATAGTTGCTCCTCAAGACCTGCCACAAATATACTTTTAAATTCGAGGCCTTTGGCCGCGTGCACCGACATCAGAGTCACAAAATCACCATTGGAATCGGCTTGGTCGAGATCGGTGATCAATGCAATATTTTGCAAATATGCCGTCAGCGACTTATCGTGGCCTGCCACTTCATCGCCACTTTCTGGATATTCAGGGAGTGACGGCCGTCCATCGTCTCCAATGGACCGGCCACCATCTAAAACATCGTCCTCCACAAAAGTCTTTATGCCGTCGAGCAGGCCGGTCACATTGTCCAAGCGCTGAATTCCTTCCACAGTGGTGTCTTGCTTAAGCAATTCGATGAGGCCGGATTGCCGGGCAATGAACATCGCCACTTCGTAAGCTTCGCCGGTTTTCGCCTTTTCACCAAATTCGATGATCATCTTCTTAAACTTGTGCAAAGCACCCGATGCACGTGCACCAACTGGCGTGTTAGTCAGCGCCTCCCACATAGTAACGCTGCTCTTGCTGGCGGCGGGGCGGCACCGTCGCGGCGTTCGCGGC
>CAZPHZ010000164.1:0-7694 GCA_964586035.1 uncultured Saprospiraceae bacterium | reverse complement strand
ATCCCGCAAATCTATTACACCCGATGGGGCTTTCCTAGTCCAGGTATTAGTAAAATGAACTTCTGGCTTCAGGCCAATGAATTGTATCACCAGCACTAATAATTCGTAATTCCAATTCCATAACAGGTTGTGTTTTTTTTCAAAAACGACTTTTAAGGCAGGAGCATAATGCATGAAAAAGGGCGAATTGCCGTAGGCGGAGCAGATGGCATTCCAGTGTTTCGAACGCCACGGTTCATCGTAGGCGATGGCAGATTCAGCGATGGGCTGTTGCTCATTTTTACCCTTCCGCAGTGGAATGCTTAGGCGTTCCACACCATTTACGCCTGAGATGTGGCAGCGGTTGCGATACGAGCCTTTTACGTAGTGCTCACTTCGTTCGAGGAATACTACGGGAAACGCCGCCAGTTTGGTAAAAAACTGCACGGGTGGCAAGTATTGTAATTCTAAAAGTACAGAACCTTTCATGCGTGGTTCTCGATATATCAGAACACCATGGTCTGGTCAAAAAACGCCGCACCTCCGTGCTCTGAGTTGAAGAATTGCCAGGCAGCTATCTCATTTTGCACAATGTACGCAAAGTGAACTCTGTGGCATAAGCATCATGCGTTTGAATGGGATGGGTTGCTGGCAGCGGGAACAAATGCCGAAATCAGGATCGTCCACTTTTTTGAGCATAGTCTTCAAGTTTTTGAGTTTCCGTTCAGCTTCCCTTAGGGCGGCTCCTGCAACACTGCTGTTTACGATGGCATCCATTCGTGATACCCGGCCGATGGCATTATCAGGTCCAACGGGTTTTGCCATATCGCGGTATCCTTCCAGGCGTTCCTCCGTCTTTGCGATTTCAGCCTTTATGTTTTTGCAGATTTCTTTTGGGTCGTATTCCATGGTTAGCAGATTGTTGCTTTGAAAGCTGTATTCTTTAAATTGTACGAGTAAGGATTACCCCTCCTTAATAATTTAAATGAGGGGAAATATCCCTGTTTTAGTTCGAATAAACTCCTTTCCCAACCTCGATACATTTTGCGTTCCTAATATTTTTTCAGGAAACAAGTTTTAAGGACAATGGTGCTTTTGCCGATTCGGCATTCCACTGCGTCAACATCTTCTGTGAGTCGGATCCCTTTAACTTTTGTGCCTCTTTTCAAGGTGCCAGAAGTGCCTTTTACTTTCAGGTCTTTTGTCACCATCACTGAATCCCCATCGTTAAGGAGATTGCCATTGCTGTCTTTTACTTCCATGTTACTATGATTTAGAGTGCTATCTGTAAAAATTTTCTTTTTGAAATGAAGGTCGAATTTCAAATCCGGCGAACATTATTTTTGACACCGGGAAGAAAAAGAAAAAGCCCTCCCCAAATCGCGGGAGGGCTTCCCTTATCTATTGAGACACAATATCTCGCTCAATGGGCTGAATTACATCATGCCACCCATACCACCCATGCCTCCTGGAGGCATACCAGGTGCCGCAGCATGAGCTTCAGGTTCCGGTTTGTCGTTCACCACGCATTCGGTGATGAGGACCATGCCTGCTATCGAAGCTGCATTTTCGAGGGCCACACGAGTGACTTTAGTCGGGTCAATGACACCGGCCTTTTTCATTTGTGTGTACTCATCTGTTCGGGCGTTGTACCCATAGTCGCCTTTGCCATTGCTCACCGCCTGAAATACAACAGAGCCTTCGGCACCAGCATTTTCAGCGATGACGCGAATGGGAGCTTCGAGTGATTTGCGCACGATGTTCACTCCGATGGTTTCATCATCGTTGATGCCCTTTACCTTGTCGAGAACGGGGATGGCACGCACGAGTGCTACACCGCCACCGGCGACAATACCTTCTTCGATGGCAGCACGAGTAGCGTGCAGGGCATCATCCACCCGGTCTTTCTTCTCCTTCATCTCAACTTCGGTGGGTGCACCGACATTGAGCACAGCAACACCTCCGGCCAGTTTAGCAAGACGTTCTTGCAATTTCTCGCGGTCGTAGTCGGAGGTTGTGGATTCTGCTTGCTGCTTTATTTGGTTTACGCGGGCGGTGATATCAGTTTCCACACCGGCACCATTCACAATAGTGGTATTGTCTTTATCCACTGTAATTTTCTCGCAAGTTCCGAGTTCTTCGAGCGTAGTATTTTCCAATTTGTATCCTTTCTCTTCCGAAATGACAGTAGCACCGGTTAGAATGGCGATGTCTTCGAGCATAGCCTTGCGGCGGTCGCCAAAACCTGGAGCTTTGACTGCGACGATTTTAAGGCCACCGCGGAGGCGGTTCACTACGAGAACACCAAGGGCCTGGCTTTCTACGTCTTCAGCAATCACGAGAAGCGGACGGCCTGCGCCGGCAACTTTTTCCAGCAGGGGAAGAATCTCCTGAAGGTTGGAAATTTTCTTGTCGTGAATGAGGATGTAAGGATTCTCGTATTCAGTAACCATGTCCTCAGCGTTGGTCACGAAATAGGGAGAGAGGTACCCACGGTCGAATTGCATACCCAGTACTTCTTCCACAAAGGTTTCAGTACCTTTTGCTTCCTCAACAGTGATGACACCATCTTTGGAAACTTTTTTCATAGCGTCGGCAATGAGTTTGCCAATTTCCTCATCGTTGTTGGCAGAGACACAAGCTACCTGCTCAATTTTCTCAAGGGCATTACCAATCGTTTCCGACTGGGATTTAAGGCTTTCAACAACAGCCGACACAGCCTTGTCAATGCCGCGTTTGAGGTCCAATGGATTGGCACCGGCTGCCACGTTTTTCAAACCCGCAGCAATCATGGCTTGTGCCAAAACGGTAGCTGTAGTGGTGCCATCACCGGCGATATCACTGGTTTTAGAAGCCACCTCTTTTACCATTTGGGCGCCCATGTTTTCTACGGCGTCTTCGAGTTCAATTTCTTTGGCTACCGAAACACCGTCCTTTGTGACGGAAGGTGCACCGAAGCTTTTTTGGATAACCACATTGCGGCCTTTGGGGCCGAGGGTTACTTTTACTGCGTTGGCCAGGGCGTCAACGCCTGTTTTAAGCCTTTCTCTGGCCTCTCTATCGAATGAAATTTCTTTTGCCATAACTGGATTCTATTTTTTGTTTTTTAAAAAGGTTGATTCAATGGTACTCGCCACCGGTTGTCGTCATTCACCAATTTTCAAAACCGTGAATGCTCCGGAGGAAAAGTACCGGACATCGGTAATTAGCCAAGAATGACGAGGATGTCGTCTTCCCGCATGATCAGGTAATCTGTGCCATCCAAAGACATCTCCTGCCCGGCGTATTTTCCGTACAGAACAACATCTCCTTTTTTGACAGTCATTTTGATGTCATCTTTGCCAGGACCAACGGCGATGACCTCGCCCCTTTGCGGTTTTTCCTTGGCAGTATCGGGAATAATAATCCCCCCTTTGGTCTTCTCCTCGGCAGGTGCCGGCTTCACAACAACTCTGTCGTTGATGGGTTTGAAATTCATAGTTAAAACCGTTTTGTTTAATGTTAGTGGATAAGATTTGATTCTAAATTTTTACATGGCCGAACAGCCACACGACGCACCTTATCAGATGTCGTGCCATCGGAATAATTATGACGTTTTGGCACACGATAAACGCAGTTGGCAGAACTTGCAGGCTCTGGGGTTGTCAAAATGACGGTTGGAACGACTGGGGAGGTGTTCGGATGGGCAAAAACACATCCTCAAGTTACTTTCAGTAGTGCGATGCTGCCAAACAGATTTAATTTTTGGTTTCACGAAAGGAGTGGGAGCACACCATGAAAAAAGCAGGCAGAAAGAGACACCATCACTAACCTCACACATCTATTATTTTGATTGAGATCTGCTCACAATCATCAACCCTCAACCAAAAGTTAAAACATATCAACGCCCCCAAAATGGAAAGCGCCCTCAATAGCCGCGTTTTCATCAGAGTCGGAGCCGTGGACGGCGTTTTCGCCCATGCTTTTGGCATAGAGTGCACGGATAGTACCGGGAGCCGCCTCGGCGGGATTGGTAGCGCCAATGAGGGTGCGGAAGTCAGCAACCGCGTTGTCTTTTTCGAGGATGGCAGCGACAATGGCCCCTGAAGACATGAACTCGACCAATTCGCCATAAAAAGGGCGCTCTTTGTGCACCTCATAAAACTCGCCGGCCTTATCTGCTGTGAGCCGTGTCATTTTCATCGCAACGATGCGAAAGCCCGCTGCATTAAATTTTTCCAAAATAGCACCAATATGCCCGGCCTTCACGGCGTCGGGTTTGATCATGGTAAAAGTTCTATTGCCTGCCATAATGCCAATCTTTTTTGAGTATTAACGTTTTTGAATGCAGGAGGTAAAAAATCCTCGTTCTCGAACTCTAGGTATAGTCTTCTTTGCCCGCCAACATTCAAAATCTAATACACGATTTTTCAAATAAGGCGCAAAAGTAAACAATCCCACCTTTTCGCCTAAAACCTCCCTTTTAATTTTGCTTTCCTTCCATTTTTTGGGAACTTCGCCCGCCAATTTTGCAGACTTCATGGAGAATATTAAAGACCTAAAAGCCTTATTATCTATACCTAAAGACATCGTCATCGTTTCTCACAGAAACCCTGACGGAGATGCCATTGGCTCCTCATTGGGCCTGCGCCACTATTTGGAGCAATTAGGCCATACCGTAAAGGTATTGGTGCCTTCTGAGTTTCCCTTGTTCCTCAACTGGATGCCCGGGGCCTCCGATGTCCTTGTTTACGATATCAGTACCAGTGAGGTTAAGGCTGCTCTCGAAAGTCAGGACATCGTCTTTTGCCTCGATTTCAATTCGTTGGAACGCATAGATAAGATGGGAGAAATTATCGCCAATGGCAAAAGCAAAGTGGTGATGATAGACCACCACCTCTTGCCCGAACCGTTTGCAGATTTCTCCCTTCACGATGAAACCGCCAGCTCCACAAGTGAGCTGATTTTCGATTTTATCCGGCTCCTCGGCGACCTCGAAAAAATGAATCTTCTCATCGCAGAATGCCTCTTTTCCGGCATACTCACCGACACAGGGTCTTTCAAGTATTCCACTTCACCAAAGTTGTTCCGGATAGTTGCGGATTTGCTGGAATTGGGTGTTGACGACGGAAAAATCCAAAACCTCATTTTCAATAGCCTCGATGAAAAACATCTGCGGCTTTTGGGGCACGTGCTTTATAACCGCATGGAGATATTGGAAGAGTATCGCACGGCAATAATATGGTTGACAAAGGAAGATTACGAAGTCTTTACCATCAGCCGTGGTGATACCGAGGGCCTGGTGAATTTTCCTCTGCAACTGAAGAATGTCACCATGGTGGCGTTCATCCATGAGCAGCCCACTATCACTAAAATATCGCTCCGTTCAAAAAGTGGATTCAGCGTGCAGGAAATTGCAAGAAATCACTTCCGGGGTGGTGGCCACAAGAATGCGTCGGGGGGTTATTCATACATTGGCCTGTGGCCAACCATGCGTAAGTTCAAATCCATTTTGCCAGAATACCAGTCTTTACTTTTAAATAATGATATGTAGCGTTCTGCTCACCGTGCAGACAACGGCAGTTTAGCGCTATCAAAAAGATTTTTCATGAGAACTATTTTCTTTGCAATCCTTACTTCTATGCTGATATTCAGCGCCTGCAAGGATGACAACATGACGCCCAATGGCTACGAGTACATCAAACTCAAAACAACCGATGGTAAAAAAGGTAATCCCGGTGATCACGGTTTTGTCCACGTTTACGTGTACCACGACAGTGTGTTGGTCAACTCCTCCCGCGACTATGGACAGCCTGTACCAGTGACCATACCCGACCCGGCTACCCTCAAATCCAAAGATGGCGGGCCTGGTAAATCCAACCCCATAGCTGATGTGGTAGGTTATATGAGTGTGGGCGACTCAGTATCGGTGCTCATACCGGTAACCAATGAACTTCGTGCAAAAGCTGGCGACATGTTGGCCAATGTGAAAATGATGACGTACACCATCGTACTCGCCGACGTGAAAAATGAGGAAGAATACCAGGAATTCGTGACAGCAGAGAAAGAGGCCATCAAGGCCAAAACCACCGCATTGCAAGCGAGAGAACCAGAGGTAGCCGCTGTGGTGGAGGACATAGCCAAGCAATATAATAAAGGTGCTTTAGCGGATAAACTGCAAAGTACTGCCACCGGCCTCAAATACATGATATTGGAAAAAGGTGAAGGTGCACCCGCCCAAATAGGCGGCCCTGCGCAAGTTCAGTATTACGGGGTGTTGACCAATGGAACGATGTTCGACAACTCGTTCAAGCGTGGCAGACCTCATAATTTCACCTTGGGTAAAGGAGAGGTAATTGCAGGTTGGGACGAAGGTATTTCATTGTTGAACGAAGGTGATAAAGCTGTTTTATTTATCCCATCCAACCTGGGGTATGGTGCTGCCGACAACGGACAAATCCCCGCCAATTCGGAATTGATATTTTATGTGGAAGTTGAAAAACCAGGTAGTTAATTATTTGTTGCTTGATCCAAGTATGCCGGGTACTCTAATTCAATTGAAGCTTTTACCCTTCAGGTAGAGCAAGAAGTGATATACTTACTCTGTATTAGTGACTTTTGGCCAGTGGCCAGAGGGCTTATTTTGGCAGGAAGAATTCAGTTTATTCTTGTTTCGAAACACATAGGATCTTCCATACTCATAAGATGGCCTAAGCTCCTGGATGTCCGCACCGTTTCAGAGTCTATTATTTTTTAACAAAAATGTGTTATGACCAGTGATCAACTGATGACTCTCAATGAGAGGCTGGCTTCGTTAAGGGGGTATCTTTGACGTCGCCGAAAGGCTTTTAACCATTGAAGAAAAAGAACAGCTCGCCGCAGACCCAAATTTCTGGGAGGACCCTGAAAGGGCCCAATCGATTCTGAAGGTGATTAAATCCAACAAGCAGTGGGTAGAACAATACGAGAAGGTAGCTTCTGTGGTTGCCGACCTGGAGGTATTGTACGATTTTCAGAAAGAAGGCGAAGCCACTGAAGAAGAAGTCGATGTACACTATGCATCGGCTGTTGAGGCTATTGATGACCTCGAATTCCGTTCTACGCTCAACCAACCAGAAGATGAACTCGGTGCCGTGCTCGAAATTAATGCGGGTGCCGGAGGCACCGAAGCTTGTGATTGGACAGGGATGCTGCTCCGCATGTACGTCATGTGGGCCGAAAAAACTGGTTACAAAACCGCTACCTTATGGATGACGGATGGCGATTCCGCCGGAATCAAATCTGTAGGTCTTGAGATTAAGGGAGACTATGCCTTTGGCATGTTAAAAGGCGAGAATGGCGTTCACCGCCTGGTTCGCGTCAGCCCGTTCAATGCCCAGGGCAAACGCATGACCTCCTTCGCTTCTGTCTTTGTGCACCCCATGGTGGACGACCGCATCGAAGTGGAAATCAACACTGCCGACCTCGAATGGGACACTTTTCGCTCCAGCGGCGCCGGTGGTCAGCACGTCAACAAGACAGAATCTGCTGTGCGCGTGCGCCACATTCCCAGCGGCATCGTGGTGGAGTGCCAGCAGGAACGTTCCCAGTTTCAAAACCGCGACAAGGCCCTGCAAATGCTGAAATCAAGAATTTATGAGCGGGAATTGGAAAAGCAGCGGGCCGAAAAGCAAAAAATCGAGGCCGGGAAAATGAAAAACGAGTGGGACAGCCAAATTAGAAGCTATGTCCTCGAC
>CAZPHZ010000163.1:0-7804 GCA_964586035.1 uncultured Saprospiraceae bacterium | reverse complement strand
ACCGCTGCCGTCTCTCGTGACTCCTAAAAAGAACCCGAAAACACAAAACCCCCGGCGGTTACCCCTGGACGGCCAACGACTGCATGCCCCAAATCGACATCTTCGAGCAGGACGACCCCTCCGACCTCAGCGAGCAGGGCAAAAGGGAGGTGCTGTATCGCGTGGAAGCTGCCAAGCCGGAAAGATTCGGCAGCACGCTGCAAGCCTATTGCCGCAACCGTGACCAAGAGCGCATTATCGAAAACTGGGGGCATGACAAATACACAGCACCTCCATTTGACGACGGTGGCATGATTGGTTCCAAAATAGCGTTGTTCGGTTGCCGGGCTGGCGAAGAACTCAAAACCCTCGGTGCCATCGAATTGGCCGAAGGCCTGCCACACCCCATGATTGACGGGCAATGGGGCAAAACGGCTCCCGGCGCTGCGGCGGCTTACCTCATCATGGGCTTCAGCGAGGCGGATTTCGACAAAGCCCTGGCCATCACAAAAAAGGCGGGCCTGCGGTACCTCTACCACGACGGGCCGTTTGAATCATGGGGACATTTCAAGTTGAAACCGGGCCAGTTTCCCGATGGCATTGCGAGCATGAAACGGTGCGTTGAAAAGGCAGAAGCCCAGGGCATTATGGTGGGCGTTCACACATTATCGAATTTCATCACCACCAACGACCCATATGTGACCCCCGTGCCCGACGGGCGTCTGGCGCGGGTGGGCAGCAGCGTCCTCGCAGCGGATGTGGATGCTGCGCAAAAGGAAATCCCCATCGCAGGTCCGGAATTTTTCAGACCTTCCAAAAACGACCACCTCAAAACGGTGATGGTGGGCGGTGAGTTGATTCGCATTGGCAGCATGTCAGACGCGGAGCCTTGGGTGCTGCTCGACTGCCAGCGCGGGGCATTCGGCACTGCGGCGGCGACCCACGCACGTGGCGATACCATCGGCCGGTTGGCCGACCACGCGTACAAAGTGTTTCTCACCAACCCCGGACTGACTGTTGAAATGGCCACCAACCTCGCTGAGTTTTATAACCAAACGGGCCTGCGGCAAATATCTTTCGACGGGCTGGAAGGCAACCGCTCCACCGGCATGGGCAACTACGGCGAAATCCTTTTTACTAAAACCTGGTACGACCATCTGAACAGCGAAATCCGCCGGCATTACATCGCCGACGCCAGCCGCTCATCGCACTTTTTCTGGCACATGTATACCCGCATGAACTGGGGCGAGCCCTGGTACGCCGGCTTCCGCGAAAGCCAAACGGAATACCGCCTCAAGAATCAGAAGTATTTCAGGCGAAATCTGATGCCCGGCATGTTGGGGTGGTTCAGCATGCGACCCTCGACGAGTGTAGAAGATATCGAGTGGATGCTCGCCCGGTCGGCAGCCTTCGGCGCCGGCTACGCCTTCGTGACGAGCTACGATGCCCTCGAAAAAAACGGCTATTCCGGCGAGATTCTGGCCCTGCTCGGCGAGTGGGAGCAGGCACGCATAAGTGGCGCTTTCAGTGCAGAGCAAAAGCGCCGCATGGAGGACATTGACAACGAATTTCACCTGGAAAAGCTGGGAGACAACGTGTGGAGCCTTGCACAAATTTATTCTTTTAAATTCAAACACGAGCCCAAAGTCCGGCAACCAGGCGAGCCCCATTATTCGACTTTTTCTTTTGAAAACCCGGTCGCAACACAGCCCATGCAGTTCATACTTACGGCGGTGGGTGGTGGCTTCACAGGCCTTAAAATGGAGTTAGACAATTACAAAGCACTGTCCCTGCCCGATAGATTAAATAAAGGAGAGTCGCTGAAATACAGCGGAGGCAGAACGGCTATTTTATACGATGAAAATTGGCGGAAATTAAAAGAACTGCCATTCGATCCGGCATCCGTGAGTCTTACCCCTGGCCAACACGATGTAACCTTCGATTGCCGGTTTTCAGCAGATGACGATTCAGTGGCCAAGTTGGAAATCAGGCTAAATGGTCCGGCAGAGGAGGTTGCGCGGCAATAGAATTTGCTGTCATCATTTTTGAGCGAAACAGATGCTCAGGTATATGCCAATTCGGGTACGGCATTTATCTCGGACAATAGAGCACGCAACGTCTGCCTGCTTTCTTCTAAACTATTCAGAATGCCGGATATAGCCTCTTCAAAGATACCTTTCAAGTTGGAAAATAACTTGTAATAATATTCGATTCCTTCGTTTAAATTGTCAATAAAAGTCAAAAAATATTTATGCTGTTTATTTGACATTGGAATCTCTGTTTCTTTTATTTTATTTTTCAGGTAATTAATATAGAGGCCTATTTCCTTAATAAATATATTCGGCCGGTCAGTTCTGGTAATTACATTTGAACGGCCGTATATATGGTCCGTAATTTCTTTTAGATTCATTATTTTCGAGAAATATGCCATGTTTGGGCCCGGGCAAATTGAAACGCCTTCACCCTCAGTCTTGGTGCTTAAATTATTAATCAGCAACGAGGAAGTGCCCAACCCTACGCACAGGCAGGATTTCTCCACTATTTTATCATACTTTTGTTGGTATTCAACCGGCTCCAGTTTTTCATTACCTAATTCCTTTATTTTAAGGTGTTGATATTGCCGGGATGCTATACAGATTGGTTTTTCTGTCATATCCTTATTTAATTCGATATACTTTTTGGGACATGAACTACCCGGCCTTCCTTTTTCAATAAGCGCCAATTTTTCATCGTCTTTCGTATTGCCTTTAAGGCTGTTAAATGGCACACCTAGTGGCGAAATATTGCTTAAATATAAATCTTCTTCTTTGGCGTCCATTAATTTATTTAAGGTGGGAATATCGACGTTTGTTGCCTCAGGTACCAATAGGAATGGCGTGCCCCATCCTATGGAATCTAATTGGTAATGTTCTTTGAGGAATTTATGCTCCGCAGCAGTCCCGACGCCACCCTGTGCAGTTATTCTGAAGGGCAATTCAGATTTGGGCAGCGGCCGGTTTTTGTTGGTAAGAGCCTGCACATAGAGTTCGTGCGTTGACTGGAATAAAGCTTGTCTTTTATCCATGAATTCAGCTAAAACAGGGCCTAAGAGATATCCATCTGTTGCAAAGGCATGCCCGCCACAATTAAGCCCCGATTCAATTCTGTATTCTGAAACCCACAGCCCCTTCTTTGCTAAAAATCTGCCTTGAATAAATGCCGACCGGTAATCGCTGACTTTTAGAATAATTTTCTTTTTTATTTCACCGTTTTGGTTGGGATAGAAATCTTCAAAATTCTCTAAATATCCATATAGTCTTGGATTCATGCCGGCTGAGAATACAATGGAGGATTTTAAATCACTATTTGCATATCCTCTGAGTGCAGCATGAGCATCATTAAATTCCGAAGGCAATAATTCTTCTTTTTTATAATTGCCTCTATCGAGTTTGGTCATAATATTTACGTCGATACTTCCCATCGACATATTTTCCTTTATCCAATCCCGGATATCATTCAGATTAAAACGATTTGCTGTTAATTTCTTAAATTCTTCCTTAATGGTAGAGCTGTCTGGGAGCATATTGAAATACTCCTTTATTTCATGGCCTTTTTCAATGGCCGCATTTTTTAATTCCTCAAATTTCTTTTCAGCTAAATCGTTTATTAAATTCAGATAGGATGTAATTCTTTTTGCTCTGAAATCTTCGCTTTTATCCGTAATCTCATTATAAGGCAGCTCGTATTTCCCGCAATACATCTTCCTTAATTTTTCAAGAAGGATATCATCAACTAATGAAATAACGGAATCTATTCCGAATTGAGAAACCTTTAATGGTGTATCCACACTAAATCCTATTCCCATGACCGGGATATGAAATGAATGTACTTTGGTCATTTTAAATTAGTTGTTAATAGCGGCGATGGTGTAGCGCTACCTATTTGCCACCACTTGAAATCGTTATTCTTTAGTCGCCGGAACTGACGAAATACTTTTACTCCTCTCAATGGATTGCAAAGCGAGGTAATTAATTCCAAACCTGTCGATATTTCCGAGTTCGGTATCGTACTGGTCATAATGCCGTTCTTCATCTGCCACTAAGCTCTCGAAGAGTTGCTTTGAAATGGCGTCTGCGTTAGCCGAACATTCGTTAGCCCAATGATTGTAATCTCTTGCGCTTTCCTGTTCCATTTTTCTCCCCAACTCAAGCATTTCTTTCACGGTTGTTATTCTTTGCACCTCTTGTGCAGGGTTCATGTTCACATCTCCTTTCAGAAATAAGATTCTTTCTGCGAGTTTTTCGATGTGTATCATTTCGTCGATTGACGTCCTTTTGAACAGATTTGCCAGCAGATCGAATCCCTGGTCGTCACAATGGAAATGGAAGTACATGTACTGGTGTATCGCGCTTAATTCGTCAGCAACCGCTTTGTTTAGTAGCCCGATGCTTTTCTCGTACATAGTATTAAAATTTTAACACTCATTCATCCATATCCTGCAAGCACACAACGCTCTTAATTCCAAAGAATTCATGTTGCGTATGCAAGCATATTCAAAATGCTGATTTGCAAGTTCCAAGTTGCGAGTGGGGTCCGAATTGAAATTCCAAATTTGATAATAAGCAGACTTCAAGATGCAAAGGTAAGAAGATATTCTGTCCCGGAACGGACTGTTTTAAATCTTACGTATCCCATGCAGCCTTGCGGCAACCCGCACCTCATTTCATCTCACCCGTCATGTCCTCCGGCCGCACCCACTCGTCGAACTGGGCTTCGGTCAAAAGGCCGAGTTCGAGCGCTGCCTGTTTGAGGGTAGTGCCTTCGGCGTGCGCTTTTTTGGCAATCTTGCCGGAGTTGTCGTAGCCGATGTGCGTGTTGAGCGCCGTGACCAGCATCAGCGAATTGTCGAGATTATGTTTGATGCGGGGGAGGTTGGGTTCGATACCAGCGGCACAGTTGTCGTTGAAGCTCACACAGGCGTCGCCGATGAGTCTGGCCGAAGTGAGGAAGTTGAAAATCATCACGGGTTTGAACACGTTGAGTTCGAAGTGCCCGTTCATGCCGCCGATGTTGACGGCCACGTCGTTGCCGGTGACCTGTGCCATGGCCATGGTCATGGCTTCGGCCTGGGTGGGGTTTACCTTGCCGGGCATAATGGACGAGCCGGGTTCGTTGGCAGGGATGGTGATTTCGCCGATGCCGCACCGGGGGCCGGAGGCCAGCATGCGGACGTCGTGCGCTATTTTAAACAGCGAGACTGCCACCGTTTTCAGTGCGCCGTGCGCTTCCACGATGGCGTCGTGGGTGGCCAGCGATTCGAATTTGTTGGGAGCGGTGACGAAGGGGAGTCCGGATAGTTTTGCAATGTTTTCGGCCACCTTTTTGGCGTAGCCGGAAGGGGTATTTAAGCCCGTACCGACGGCGGTGCCACCGAGTGCCAGTTCGGCGAGGTGGGGCAGGGTGTTTTCGATGGCCCGGATGCCGTGGTCGAGTTGAGCGGCATAGCCGGAGAGTTCCTGCCCCAGAGTGAGGGGCGTGGCATCCATGAGGTGGGTGCGGCCGATTTTCACCACCTTCATAAATTCGGCGGACTTGGCCTTCAGGGTGTCGCGCAGTTTTGCGATGCCAGGTAGCGTGGTGTCCATCAGAATTTTATATGCTGCGATGTGCATGGCAGTGGGGAAGGTGTCGTTGCTGGACTGCGACTTGTTCACGTCGTCGTTGGGGTGGAGGAATTTCTTTTCATCGGTCAATGCCCCGCCTTTGATGACGTGACCCCGGTTGGCCACTACCTCGTTCACATTCATGTTGCTCTGGGTGCCGCTGCCGGTTTGCCACACCACGAGCGGGAACTCGCCGTCGAGTTTGCCGGCTGAAATTTCATCGCAAACCCGGGCGATGAGGTCTGCTTTTTCTTTGGGCAAAACGCCCAATTCGCAGTTGGTGAGTGCGGCTGCTTTTTTCAAAATGGCAAAAGCCCGGATAATCTCCACTGGCATGGTGTGGCCCCCTATTTTGAAATTTTCTTTCGAGCGTTGGGTTTGGGCACCCCAGTATTTTTCGGCGGGTACGTCCACATAGCCGAGGCTGTCTTTTTCTTTGCGCGTATTCATGATATTGAGGATGTTTTGGTTGAAAATTCGTGCCCCTGAAACCTGTGGAATTTGAGGCACCGCAAAGGTAATTCATTATTCAACTATCAATTGGTGAGAAATCGCAGCTTTAGCCCGCGAGGGCCTTTATGAACGTGTCGTAAATAGCTTATCGTTTTATCCGTCCTATTTTAGCTGCTGATGTCTTTGATAAAACAGTTGCTTAGCCCCACTATGCTCCTGTTTCACCGCCTCGTCAGCAACAAAAATAGACTCGCCTAAACCGGCAACTTATTTATGACACGTCCCTAAACAAAAATAGATTTACCGCGTTGTTCAAATAAAAATCAACCTGCCTATCTTGCGCAGCCTTTTCTAACCCGCAGTTTTTGCAGTCCACCGTGAGGAAAAATGAATCGACAAAGGCGGAACTTTTGCCAACCGCTACCTCTCGAAAAGGGGCTGCAACTGCCCATTAAAATCTTTAAACATTATGGCTTTTAAATTACCAGATTTGCCCTATGCATTCGATGCGCTGGAGCCTCATATCGATGCCCGCACGATGGAAATCCACCACGACAAGCACCACAATGGCTACACCAACAACCTCAATAATGCCATTGCCGGCACCCCGCTGGAAGGCATGAAAATCGAAGACATTCTGGCGAATATTTCCCAACACAGTACGGCCGTGCGCAACAACGGCGGCGGCTATTACAACCACTGCCTCTTTTGGGAGGTGATGACGCCAAACGGCGGCGGTGCACCCTCCGCACAGATGAACATCGCCAAAGCGATAGACCGGGATTTCGGCTCTTTCGAGAATTTCAAAAAGGAATTTTCAGCGGCTGCCGCTACCCGCTTCGGCTCTGGCTGGGCCTGGCTCTGCACCGATGGGAGCGACAAACTGTTCATCACCTCCACGCCCAACCAGGACAACCCGCTGATGGACCTTGCCGATAAAAAAGGTACCCCGGTGCTCGCCCTCGACGTTTGGGAGCACGCCTACTATCTGAACTACCAGAACCGCCGGCCGGACTATATCTCGGCGTTTTTCAACGTCATCAACTGGCAGGAAGTGACCACCCGCTACAACAATGCCAATGAGGGCGCTATGATGGGTTGAAGAAGTTGAGAGAAGTTGAGGAAAGTTGAGGAGGTTGAGGGAGTTGAGTCTCAACCCTTCTCAACCCTTCTCAACCTTCTCAACCTTCTCAACCCTTCTCAACCTTCTCAAACCTACTCAATCCACCCGAAACTCCCTCATCATTATCGCTCCGCTGGTTTTCAGGTTGGAGCTCACGATGACGATTTGCTCTTCGGTGCCGTCGTCCACCGACACGGCGACGGTATTGGGCGAGATGCTGCCCGTATTGATGGCGTGGAGGATGATGTAATTCACGGGTTTTTCCAATATCACGGGAATGCTGTATTTGTTGCGCGTCACGCGGTAGTTTTTCAGCAAAAGCTCGCCGTTGAGAAAGAGCGACAGCACGTCACCGTCCACAACGCCGTTGTCCCAAACCCTGATTCTTACCTTCCGGTTTTTCACCTCCAGCACCCGCTCCACCTGTACCTTTCGGCCCTCGTTTTGCTCGTATGGCTGATAATCGGGGACGGTGGCTACTGTATCGGTAACCTGTTCGGGCCGGGGTTTTTCCAAATACAAAAAACCCGGAGCGCAGCCGCCCTCGCCGGGTGTGTGGCCCTCGATGAATCCCTGCCATTCGCCTGAAAGCGACCACCTGGCATCG
>CAZPHZ010000162.1:0-7839 GCA_964586035.1 uncultured Saprospiraceae bacterium | reverse complement strand
AGGCCATTTGACGTGTGTGTCAGTTTTGCATATCAATAAAAGCGCAAGTGGGCGGCAGCGGAGGCAGGTCGAGCTGCCGGCAGAAGCCCCCGCCGATGACGGGCTGGATAATCCTGATTTTGGAGGGGTCCATTTTCAGGGCATGGGCAAAATCCCTTTGGTATAAAAACGGTACCTGGGTGGACGACCACAGCGTCAGCCTGCCGTCCAGATGGGAGTATTGCGCCGTTATGTTGCTGGTGGCCATGCAGGTATGCGTCACTCGCGGCATGGTGTACCTCCTTTTGGTGATGACCTTGCTGCGGGCTTTTTCAGCTTCCAGGTCGCCGTGTTCGTAGTGAAAAACCTCGGCGATGTTTTTATTGCCGAATTGTTCGCCGCCTTTGCCGAATGCATTGATGCGTGGAGCCTTTTCCTCCAGTGCCTCGAAGGGGTCGAAGATGCCTTCTTTCACCCTGTATTTCACCTCAATGAGTTGCACGGCTTTGTTTGCAATTTCTTTGGTGCGGGCGGCAACTGCGGCTATCTCGTCCCGGTTGCAGTTTACCGTTTCTTTTTTTAAAATGGGATGGTCTCTTTTATAGCTGATGTTGTTCACGTCCACATCGTCTGCCGTGAGGATGCATTCCACCCCTTCCAAAGCCAGGGCTTTAGACGTATCAATGGACAGGATGCTGGCGCAGGGATATTTTGCCCGGAGGATGGAGGCGTGCAACATGCCGGGCAATTCAATATCGTGGCCGTACACTGCCGTTCCGGTCACCCGTTCTTTGCCGTCGAGTTTGGTGGCGCCTTTTCCGATGTATTTCAATTCCTTTTTCATAAGCGGTGATATTTTAAAAGGTCATTCTTCATAGACTGCCTCAGCGGCGTCGAGAATTTTTACATAACCCGTGCATCGGCAGAGATTGCCTTCGAGGCTTTTTTTGACCTCCTCGCGGGTTGGCGTTTTGCCGGCGGCTTTCATTTTGTCGCTATATGCCTTCATTGTCATTACAATTCCCGATGTACAAAACCCACACTGAACGGCACCGTGATCAAGCATTTTTTCCTGCACAAGATCCAGCGGGTTTTCCTGTGTGCCGAGGCCTTCGATAGTGGTCACTTCCCTGCCATCTGCATTGATGGCCAGATACATGCACGAATTGATGGCATCGCCATCGATGATAACGGAGCAGGCACCACATTCGCCTTCCAGGCAACCGGGCTTCGTTCCTTTTAGCTTAAGTTCATCCCGGAGCATGTCTATCAACAGTAGTCCGGGTTTTACCTTGCGGCTGGTTTCTCTACCGTTGAGGACGAAATTAATTTCAATCAAGTTATTCATTGTATTTGTATTAACCTTTTTCAACTAATTCTTCGCTTTTTCTTCCAGCCATATAGGCTTTTAAACTCACCTCCAGCGAGTTTGGCTTCACAATATTTTCAATGGCTTTTACAATATATTGAGGGGGTATTGGAGAGATTTCTTCTTTCGATAATTTTCCCAAAACAAATAAATTCCTCACTACCGGTGCCAACGAACCCAAATCGTCCGTGATGTAAATTACCTTCCGTATATTTTCATTCAAAAATTCTACAAATTTTTCAATATCGGGGTAGTCTTGTTTTCCGGCATTCACTGCATACGGATAAATCCTGTTGTTGTCAATTAATGCAATGCTCCCCTGATGCAAATACGCGGCGCATCGTTGCGCCTCTAAAGGCTCCAGTCCCACGAGTATGTCCACGCCGGCTTTTTCCAAAAATCCATGCGTATATTCTCCGAAGGTAATGCCAGCTGTCACGGACCCGCCCCTTTGCGTCAATCCGTGAATTTCACTTGTGGCAATCGAAATACCCGCAAGTGTGGCAGCCTCCACCAATAAATTGGTGAAAAAGACGACACCCTGTCCGCCAACACCAGCAACCAATATTTTTACAGTTCCTTTCATCAAGATACACTTTCAATTTTCCCGTTGCTCTCCCATGCGATGGCATCATTCGGGCAGACATCGATACACAATCCGCATTTGGTGCATTTAGGCTGGTCTATCACTATTTTCCCATTGACTTTAATCATGGCCGGACACCCCAAATTGTCTAAGCAGTGATTACATTTTTCGCAAGATTGAAACAGGTTGAACCTGCTTAAATATTCAGTTAAATCACCATTCGCATTAAAAGGCAACGCAACTTGCCGCTCTGTATTTTTGCCCTCTAAACCGAGTAGAGCATTTAATCCTTCGTATTGAAAATCGTATCCTTCCAATTTTTGCCGAACACCCACTGCTGCCCTTTTGCCGGAGGCAATGGCACCGATGAGGCTCATGTGATTGCCGGCACACAGGTCTCCGGCTACGAATACATTATCGAGCTTAGATAAACCATTGTCTTTAGCCGCAATGATTCTGCCCTTTTCCGACAGGTTTTCTTCTCCAACTTCTAAATAATCTTCCACCTTGCCTATCTGGTCAATGGAAACAACGATGTAATCGACTTCTAATTCCCTGAGCAAACTCTTCGAAATGAAATCGTGCAAAACGACCGTCACGCTGCCATTTTCAGAACATTCATGGGCGTAACTGGAAGGAATGAGCGAAATACCTTCTTCCTGTGCGTGCTTCACTTCTTCCTTAAATGCGGGCATGGTTTCCAATGATTCGACACAACTTATAAACACTTCATTAGAAGCATCGAGATGCTTTGCCGACCGGGCAGCATCCATCGCGCTATTCCCTCCTCCAATGACCAGAATCCGCGAGCCTGCGGCAATGGGAAGCGACTTGCTGTTATATTTCTTCAAAAACTCGAGGCCATTGAACCAACGGTTTGCCGGTAAATTATTTTCAACGACCGGCAGACTATTCACTTTGCCCATTCCCAAAGACAGGATGACGCTGTCAAAATCCTTCCGAAGTTGCTCCAATTGTATGTCTTTTCCCAACGCCGTATTATAATGAAACCCGACGCCTAATTTTTCCAATTGACCGACCTCGAAATCGAAACCCGTTTTGTCCATTCTGAAATCGGGTATCACGTATTTTATCAACCCGCCTCCTTCTGCTTCTTTCTCGAAGATTTCCACCTGGTACCCTTCCCGGACGAGGTCGTATGCGGCGCTTAACCCCGACGGGCCGGCACCAACAATGGCCACCGATTTATTCTTCGGTGTGCTGTTCATTACGCTTTCTTTCGCATTCGAAAAATCTATAAAATTCTCTTCGATGCCCGAAACGAATTTCTTTAATTGCTTTATCGGTACGATTGATCCGGCATCATGGCCCGAGAATAGCTCGCACGGCCTGTGGCAAATATCTCCGCAAGCCCTGGCGAATAGCATTTTATCCCGCACCATATCGAGGGCCGTTTTATAATCATTATTTAGTATCGAATTAAAAAAACCGTGATTACAGATGTTCGCCGGGCAAGACTGGTCTGCAGCATTTATCGGTTTATCTGCTTTTATTTTGGCAACGGCCCTCGACAAATTGGATTGAGCGCTACCTCTTCTGGAACAATATATTTCGTGGTCCAAATGATTGTGGCAAGTATTGCATCGCGTATGGTCAATGACAATATTCGAATCTTGCCGCGTAAACGCTTTGTATTCCGGTAGAAAAACGCAAGGAGCTTTTGAAACCAAAACAGTGACCCCTTCTGTGGCCAAAGCTTTTTCGATTTTATCGTACGCGTCCTTCATGTCGAAAGGCATAATCTCCTCCGCATATTTTATTCCCATTCCTTTCAAGAGGGGCAATATTTCTATCTCGTTATATTTGTCGAGATGTGTTGCACCGGGATGATCCTGGTGGCCGGTCATGCCGATGGTACGGTTGTCAAAAATGATCACCAGCATATTGCTTTTGGTGTAAACCGCATTCATCAACGAGGCCACCCCCGAATGAAAAAAGGTGCCATCTCCGAGCATCGCAACCACTTTCCCTCCTTTTTCTCTCATGGCCTCCGCCAAGCCTTGGGCCATCGAGATACTCATGCCCATGTGATTGATGGTGTCTATCATTTTCAGTGGCGGCAGCGCCCCCAGACCTGAGCAGCCGATATCGCCGCAAAGAATCACCTCGCCTTTTTCTCTGGGAATCAGCAACTTGAGCGCATAATACGAGGCTCTGTGGGGACATCCCGAACACAGGGCAGGTGGGCGGGGCGGCAGGCTTTCAGCAAATGAATCCAGCCCTTTCACCTTTTCATGTCTCTCCGTTTTCAGGCCCAAAAAGGCACCAATGGCCCGGTCGGTTATTTCGAGCGAAAACTCCCCGGTCGAACTGATTCCGCCAAAGTTTTTACCCAGAATTTCAGTCTCAATCTGATGAGTTTGGGCAATCTTCCTGGTGGCATTTTCAATGATGGGGTCGAGTTCTTCGAGTATGAGTATTTTGTCAAATCTCTTTTTCAGAAATGACAGGATATCTTTTTCAGGGAAAGGGTAAATCAATCCGAGGTCAAATATTTCTACTTTTTCTGAAAACTCATTCCTGCTGATAATTTCCAATAAATAACTGGTGGCAACCCCGCTCGAAATGATGCCATATTTTTTATTTCCGGGAAAATATATGCGATTAAAGTTGTTGAAATATTTTTCCAATAATTTTCCGCCCAATTTATCCAGTAGTTTTTTATGGGCAGCGGCTGTTCGGGCGGGAATATTGATATGTTCGGGCATTCTTTCGAAAAAAGGCTCCCTGCTCACTGTTTTGATTTCGCCATATTCCATCATTCCCCTGGTGTGGGAAACCCTCGTAGTGGTACGCACAATGACGGGCAACCTTAATTCTTCAGATAATCGAAATGCTTCTTTGGTCATGCGGTGTGCATCGCCCGGAGTGGCAGGATTCAATACCGGAACCGACGCCATATTCCCCCAATATCTCGAATCTTGTTCGTTTGAACTCGAATGGCAGCCGGGGTCGTCGCACACCACGATTACCAGCGGTGCGACAATGGTTTGGTAAGTAATCGACATCAGCGCATCCGAGGCCACATTCATCCCCACGTTTTTCATCACGCACATGGAACTCTTGTTGCCAATGGAGTAAGCTATCGCTTTTTCGAGGGCCACTTTCTCGTTAATACTGTATTCGAAATAGACTTTGTTTTTGACTAATTCGGGATAGTCTTTTTCATTTTCGAAAATGCGCTGAAAATTGCAGACCATATTGAACACCTCGGATATTTCCGTGGACGGTGTTCCCGGATAGGAAAACACGCCGCCAACACCAGCTTCGAGCGCACCTCTTGCAATGGCTTCATTGCCAATAGCGCTCACTTTGCGAGGCGTCGTGTATGAAGTCAATATGCCGATTACTTTGTTCTTCACTTCGTTTGTTTCGTTTTTATACCGGCTTCTTGAAAAATCTTGTCGTTGTGCTCTCCCAGTCTCGGTGGCCGCTTCATTACATTGTCATTGGCTTTAAGATATTCCGTATCCATTGGAGCCGGGAAAAGCGGAACGTTTTTGCCATTCGGCAATACCGTTTTCACCATGAGCTTATTAATGAAATTCAGCGCTCCCACCTGTTTTATATTATTCACCGGAGCCACGGCCAGGCCATAAGTCAAACAAATTTCTATGAACTCATTCGTCGTATATTTTTGCAGGGCTATTCGGATATCTGCGTAAATATTTTCTTTATCTAATTTTCTCCCGTTATTGGTATTCCGGTTCTCCTTATCCAAATCTTCAAATCCTTCGATTCCGGTAAGTTTCTGCCATTGCATATCGTTGCCAATGGCCAGATAAACGTAACCATCCTTTGTCGGATAACAATTGGAAGGAACAAAGCTCCGGTGCTCGTTTCCACTCCTTTTAAATAAGCTGCTTTCGCCTTCGGCAAACTGCACCTGCGGCAATGCGGTAATCAACCACGATGTCGCACATTGCGCCATGGAAATATCGATTCTTTTGCCTTCACCCGTTTCCTTTTGTTCGAGCAAGGCCAGCAACACCTGCGCAAATGCCTCATCGCCGGCTTTCAGGTCGATTATCGGCAGGCCGCACAGCAGTGGGTCGCGATCCGGTTCCCCGGTCAGGTACATATATCCCAACATGGCCTGTAAGGCAGGGTCATAACCGGCACGGTCCGGGTATTCAGGCCCGAAGGCCGAAATCCCACACCATATCAGTTGCGGGTTGGCTTGTTTAAGTGTGTCGTAATCGATCCCAAATTGCGTGTATCTTTTGGGTAGCGTATTGCACATGAACACATCCACCTTCAGCTCTTTGATGATTTTATGCAGCAGATGCTGGTCGTGTTTGTCTTTCAGGTTGAGGGTGATGGCTTCTTTTCCAAGATTCGGAGCGATGAAATACGCATGCAAATCACCAACCCCCGTATCTTCCCCGATGTACCTGTTCGGGTCTCCCGGCCGGGATTGCCCGGGTTTGCCGGAAGTCTCGATGCGTATTACCCGCCACCCCATCTGCGCAAAACGCTCGGTGGCATAAGGCAGGGTCAACGCCTGCTCTAAACTCAATATGGTCTTTTTTTTCAGACTCACGCTGATTTTTTATGCGTTTTAGGAGGTTGAGAAAGTTGAGATGGTTTAGAAGGTTTATCTCGACCCTCTCAACTCAAAAAAATATCGGTTCCTCGAATTCACCGTACACATCTTTCATCACCTGCACAATTTCTCCCACCGTTACATATTCTTTGACGGCGGCGATGATGGAGGGCATGAGGTTCTCACCGGATTCGGCATCTGCTTTAATGGCTGCCAAATATTCCCGCACCTTTTCATCGTTTCTGGCTGCTTTTATCCTCTTCAGTTTTTTTACCTGGTTATCTGCCGCAGCCTGGTTGTACGGATGGAAATCTACAGGTTTGGGTTCCTCTTTACGGGTAAACAAATTTACGCCAACCTTTGGCACCGCGCCCTTTTGAATGCCCATTTCCCGCTCATAGGCTTGTCTTGAAACCGACTCTTGTATTTTTCCCGTGGCTACGGCATTGACAATGCCGCCCCAATCATCAACCGTCTTCATTTCCTTTTTTATTTCCTTTTCGAAACGGTCGGTCAACGCTTCCACATAATAGGATCCACCCAGAGGATCTACTGTATCGCAGATTCCCATTTCATGAATCATAATCTGCATGGTGCGCAGGGATAGTTCTGCCGATTTTTCGGTGGGAATGGTGTAAGCTTCGTCGTAGCTGCATAGCGCCATTGTTTGGGTGCCCGACAGGGCGCTGATCAGTGCGTAATAGGCGCTTCGGATGATGTTGTTTTCCGGCTGCTCTTTGGTGAGGCCGCCGCCACCACCGCCGGCAATCATTCTGAGCCAGCAGGATTTATCATTTTTTGCGCCATATTCTTCTTTAATGATTTTCGCCCAGAGCCGCCGGCCGCCTCTGAATTTGGCTATTTGCTCAAAGAGATTGCCGTAAATGTCGAAGTTGAACGACAGCCGGGACGCAAAATCGTCAATATCTATCCCCCTGCTCAAAGCTCCATCTGTGTATGCTTTTGCGATGCAAAAGGCATAGGCCATTTCCTGAATGGGGTTGGCACCACTTTCGCGGATGTGGTAGCCGCACACGCTGACTGGGCTGTATTTTGGGATGTGTTTTGCGCAGTACTCGATGGTGTCCACCACCAATTTCACCGACTTATCCACGGGGAAAATCCAGGTGCCCCGTCCGATGAACTCTTTGAGGATGTCGTTTTGGGCAGTGCCCCTGAGGGTTTGAATGTCGAAGCCCCGCTTTTCGGCCAGGGCGATGTACATGGCGATGAGCACGATGGCTGCGCCGTTGATGGTGAGCGAGACGGTGATTTTATCCAGGGCGATTCCTTTAAAAGCAATCTCGAAATCATCCAGCGTATCCACCGACATTCCCA
>CAZPHZ010000161.1:0-7861 GCA_964586035.1 uncultured Saprospiraceae bacterium | reverse complement strand
AGCGTTCACGTCCTATGTACACGCAGTGCCTTTTGCGTTACCATCGTCATTCCATAGGCCACCAGCAAATACACCAAAATGAAAGAAGAAATCCCAAATCCCCACCAGAAAAAAGTATTGGATACAACAGCCCCAAGCCTGCCCAGCAGATTGGATGCCTGGAAACCCTCGCTGAAAAGATCCACCAGTTTTTTACTGTTTACATCGTCGTAATCATCGGTCCAGGTAAACAGGTAAGAGGAAAAAGCGATAAACAGATAGGCTGCAATAAATAACATCAGGACTCCCAGAAGTTTTGGAATCCGTTCATCTTTAAAACTTAAATTAAAGGCTAATTGATTTGATTTTTTTTTCCGTGCCATGCTCAAGTACGGGGAAAATCGCTAACTGCCCGGCCCACCCCTGTGCTTTGATTTTGTGGATGATGAAGAGATACAAAGTTAGCGATTCAGATGGTTTTCAAAAAATTACTTACCCTGGCTAAAGATTACAAATTGATGATGTTCTCCTTAATCGAAGCGGTTTCAAATGTTTAACCGTCTTAATGCGATGTAAATCAAAAATGTGTTTTATGCCATTTCCATTTCCAACGGCAACAACCCTATTTTTGCCTTGATAAGGCTCCCCGCATCTTAACTTCTAAAATGGTGTAGTTTCAATACGAGGTGTTTTCATAAACCCTGCTAAAATTGCCGGGTTGAAAGATAATACTGAAATGTACTAACCAATTTGAAGCACATCACCCTCATTAAATTATGTCACGTACCAAAAACATACTTCATCCCCATGCTGAGCATGTTTATGCTGGTGAACTTAAAGCCATAAACGATATAGACGACAAACCCCGCCCAGCAAATTGGAAGTTATCACCCTGGGGAGTTGTCACTTACTTACTCGGGGGAACCTTAGAGAACGGTGTCGAAATTGAACCTAAATATTTTGGCAGCCGCCGACTCATCGAGATAGCAGTCGCCACTCTTGCTACCGACAGGGCACTTCTGCTCATTGGTATTCCGGGCACAGCAAAAACCTGGGTTTCGGAGCACCTGGCCGTTGCTATCTCGGGCGACTCAACACTATTTGTGCAAGGCACAGCTGGTCTTAATGAAGATGCATTGCGTTACAGTTGGAACTATGCCCGGTTATTGGCCGAAGGCCCAACAGAAGGAGCGATGGTTCCAAGCCCCGTGATGCTCGGCATGAAAAAAGGTAAAATAGCGAGGGTAGAAGAATTGACTCGTATCCCCTCCGACGTGCAGGATTCCCTTATTACTGTTTTATCTGAAAAATCATTGCCGGTTCCAGAGTTAAACATAGAAGTGCAAGCACGAAAGGGGTTCAACATTATTGCCACCGCTAACGACCGGGACAAGGGCATTAATGAAATGTCCAGTGCGCTCAGACGGCGTTTCAACAATGTGATAATGCCTTTGCCAAAAACGATGGAAGAGGAAGTGAACATCGTTAAGACAAGGGTGGAAAAAATTGGAAAAGCATTTGATTTTCCAGCCGGTACAGCTCCCATCAAAGAAATACAGCGATTGGTGGTTATGTTTCGAGAATTGAGAAACGGAAAAACCGAAGATGGCCGTACAAAATTAAAAATACCCGGTAGCACCCTCAGTACCGCGGAAGCAATATCAGTTATTCACAGTGGACAGGCACTCGCCACGCACTTCGGCGATGGCAAACTTAAAGCCTCTGATCTGGCTGCCAGCCTGACTGGTGCAGTTATAAAAAACCCCGCTCAGGACAAAGTAATATGGCTGGAATATCTTGAAACGGTGGTGAAAGAAAGAAAGGAATGGACGGATTTGTACCGTGCTTGCAAAGACTTGATTTGACCCTACGATTTTTGAGGTTCTTTTTTCGAGTCTAATTCAAAGAGAAAATTTTCCAAATATGCATTGAAGTCATCCGGGTACTCCATCATGGGTGCGTGCCCGCATTTATCCAATTTGTACAATTTGGAATTCTCAATGAGTTTATGAAACTCATCCCCGACAAAAGGAGGTGTTACTTTGTCGTGCTTTCCCCAAATGAGAAGGGTGGGTACTTTTATTTGCTTTAGCTTATCACGCAGATTATTTCGCACAGCTGACTTCGCTGTAGCGATGACCCTAATTGCCTTATTCCGGTCGTTAACAATATCAAACACCTCATCTACCAATTCTTTGGTAGCCACGGCCGGGTTATAAAACGTATCCTCTGTTTTCCTTCTGATGTAATTATAGTCCCCGCGCTTTGGGAATGTGGACCCCATGGCGCTTTCAAAAAGACCTGAGCTACCGGTAAGTGTGAGTGAAGCTATCTTCCGGGGATGGGCTAAGGCATACATAATTGCAATGTGGCCTCCCAGTGAATTTCCTAAGACATGAATGGATCCGTAGTTTTTCTTTTTAACAAAATTGGCTACAAAGTCTACCAACCCAGACACCGACAACTTCCGCAGCGGTATGTCATAAATGGGCAACATGGGCACAATCACATTGTACTTCTTTCCAAAATGATTCAGGATGCCATTGAAATTACTCAAAGCACCAAATAACCCATGGAGTAGTAAAAGATTATTCTTTCCTCCTTTTGTCTCTATGTATTTTATACCCATTTCATCAATAAGGGTGTAATCCATTAAACACCTGATTAAATAGTTAAGCTTGGCAAAAATAGTTCTTTAAATCGTTCCCTGCAATTTTCATTTCAGCCTTTATCATGCTCCTTCATTCATCGTTAGCAGGTTACAAATTTTTACGCATCAATAAAACGATTCTTAAGAAAAAACCCTTTCCTTCACTTTATCCACATTTGTTAATAACAATAAAATAAAAATAAAAAAATCTATAACATTCTTAAAATTAAAACATTACCTAACCAAATGTTTTAAAGGAAAAACTAATTAGGCCTAATAACCTTAACATCACGGATGTTATTACTAAAAATTCTATTTATCAACACTGTTATCAACATCTTCCTCTCTATTCCTTTTTGGTTGAAAACTCTGTAAGTTATTCAAAATTAACTATTTATAAGTTAACAATGCTGTTGAAACAAAAAATACTCCACTTTACTCACAAGAGAATCTTATAATTTTCCTTTCATCTGGGTTGACAACTGATAGATAGTGGTTAATACAGCGGCAAACAATAACAATGCGCCAGCTTGGTGTATTACCCCCCAGACTAAAGGAACCTTTCCAACACTGTTGATAACTGTGAAAATACCGAGAAAAAATTGAACTATCAACATTATTATCAACATCCTTCCTCCAGCCTTCAAATGTACTGAAACAGCTTTTCTTTTCATCTTTATTAAAAAAATAACAACCAGAACAGTGAGTATCCATGCCGTTGTCCGGTGCAAAACTTGCACCACAGCCTTTGCAAAAAGATGTGGTTCGTAATCTATGAGGTTCTCGATGCCCTCACCTTGAATACTTTTCAATGCACTAAAAAGCTGTCCACCATTGATAAAAAACGGAAAGTGCGGATGAACCAAGCCGGCTCTCATGCCCGCCATGAGTCCACCAAAGGCAATCTGAAAAAACAGGACACCCGCTACTAACCATCCAATTCGCCTCAGGTCCTCAAAATGACCATCGGTAACTTCGGGCTGCGAAGCACGTAGCCAGGTCCAAAAAAGATACCCAAACAATGAGGTGGCTATGATCAGATGTATGACGAGCTTATAAGCACTCACCCAGGTACGCTTGTCATCGTTTAAGCCACTGGCCACCATAATCCATCCGAAAACGGCAGCCAGGACAGCTAAACCAATCACTACTCCCAACCTTCGGAGCAGCCAGCCTGGCAATGCTTTCTTCCATAAAAAGAAGATAAATGGGATGATAAAAACAAAACCCATCAGTCTGGCCCACAAGCGATGCGTATACTCCCAATAGAAAATGACTTTAAACTCTTGCAGTGTCATATCGGCATGAAGCGTTTCGAACTGCTTCTTTGCCGCTATCTTGTATTTGGCGAAGGCATCTATCCACTCCGATTCGTTGAGTGGAGGCAGGGTACCTTGTATGACCGACCACTCTGTGATAGACAGACCACTATCGGTGATGCGGGTTACCCCACCAATGACTACCTGAAAGAACACCATCACAACGCCAGCGAGCAACCATAGACGGATGGCTTTCGGAAGTTTTGTATATGTCATAGTGCTAAAGTCTTAAGTTCTTCAATCTCTACCAAAACCGGCAATGTACAGGTGGCAAAACTAAATCGTTTTGTTTGACTGCAATTCATAGCCGGTTAATAATAATTATGATGTTGTTTTATAAATTTTTATTTGCCTTATTATTACTAAGGGTGTTAATACGTAGAGAAAAAGAACACCAAAAATTTGGTTCTTTACTTATTCATAATTCCGTTTGAGTTTTCCACCAATACCCAACATCGGGAATGGAGTGAATTCAATATGTGATAGTGTTTTTCACAAGGTGTTGGCAAGTTAAGGTATGGAAAAACAGATTCATCTTTTGCATTGAAAAGCAATGAACGAATGTCTAAAAGATGCGGACAATTCACAAAGGTGCTCTGTCGAGTGTACTTACAAAAGATGGAAGTACTCACATCATCTTAACGTATGTTTACAATTCACGCCTTCCTACACAAGCTTCCACATAAATTCTGTGGAAACCTGATTTGGACAAGCCTTTGATTTTTATACCTTTATCAAAAATCAGATTCAAGGCTGTGGAGAACACTTTTGACGGATTTGTTTTTACTTTAAAATGGATTGTTTTAGCCTACCTCTGCAACTGGTATTACGAATGTGATTGTTTCTAAAAAACAATACTTTGGTTATAAAATGTGTGGCAGGTTTTCATTAGTTACTTCCAAAGAAAAACTTCAACAAGAATTACCTTTTGTTGAAACTGGGGATACCCTCCGGGTGAGCTACAATATCGCTCCCACCCAACATGCCTATGTGGTCACCGATGATAATCCCGCGCGATTGCAATATATTACCTGGGGGCTGGTGCCTCATTGGTCAGAAGACGGAAAAAATACAGGCCGCCTGATAAATGCACGCCGGGAAGGCATCGAAGGAAAGTCCTCTTTCCGTGTACCTATCCGAAAACGCCGTTGCCTCGTACCCGCAGACAGCTTTTATGAATGGCGCAAAGAAGGATTGAAAAAAACGCCCTACCGCATCATGATGGAAAATGGGGGGTTGTTGTTTTTCGCCGGTGTTTGGGATGTATGGTATAAAGGAGATTATGGCGTCAAGACATTTTCAATCATCACCACGCCGCCTAATTTTGAAATGGCTGGTATTCACAACAGAATGCCGGTGTTGCTCACTACCCCGGAACAAAGGCACAAATGGTTGGAGACCACAGACCTGGGAGAAGTGCTAAGTTTATTACAAACACCACCCGACGGTATTTTGCGCATGTACCGCGTTCCCACTTTGGTAAATTCTGTTTTGAACGATTCCCCGGAGTTGCACAAAGAAGTACAGGAACCTCCGACTTTGTTTGGATAGTTACTATTTCAGATTCTAAGAGGGTATAAAAAAAAACAGTAAAAATGAAGAAACCCTATGCTTGTAAAAACCTACGCCAGTGCGGTTAGCGGTGTTGATGCCCAAACCATCACCGTAGAAGTTAATGCTGGTGGTCCTTACAGTGGTCAGGGACCATTCTACTTTTTAGTGGGGCTTCCCGACAATGTGGTCAAGGAGGGATTTCAACGGATAGAAGCTGCTGTTAAAAACTGTCGTTTTGAGATGAGCCGTCTCAAACTGACCGTCAATCTCGCCCCCGCCGATATTCGCAAAGAAGGCTCTGCTTACGACTTACCCATCGCTATTGGTGTGCTCGCCGCCACCAAACAAATGAATTCCGATTTATTGGATAAATACATCATAATGGGCGAGCTCTCGCTCGATGGGGGCCTGCGGCCCATTAAAGGGGCATTACCTATCGCCATTCAGGCAAGGGCGGAAAAATTCAAAGGCATTATTTTACCCAAACAAAATGCGAGAGAGGCGGCAATCGTCAACAATCTGGAAGTATATGGTGTGACCAACCTACTCGACGCCGTAGAGTTTCTGAATGGAGAAAAACAGTTGGAGGCCACTTTTGTAGATGCCCGCGAAGAGTTTGCCTACAATCAGGAAATATTCGATGTGGATTTTTCGGATGTCAAAGGGCAGGACAATGTCAAACGCGCATTGGAGTTGGCAGCTGCCGGAGGCCATAACGTGATACTCATCGGGCCACCCGGTGCCGGTAAAACCATGTTGGCAAGGCGCATGTCTACCATTCTTCCCCCGCTCACATTATTCGAAGCCTTGGAGACCACCAAAATACACTCTGTTTCGGGTTTGTTGCCTTCGGGTTCTTCGCTCATCTACACGCGGCCTTTCCGGGCACCGCACCACACCATCAGCGATGTGGCGTTGGTGGGGGGTGGTTCCAATCCGATGCCGGGAGAAATTTCATTGGCGCACAACGGCGTCTTGTTTTTGGATGAATTGCCGGAATTCAAGCGCTCCGTACTGGAGGTCATGCGACAACCTATGGAGGAGCGCAAGGTGACTATTGCGAGAGCAAAAGTGACCATCGATTACCCGTCTAACTTCATGTTGATAGCTTCCATGAATCCCTGCCCATGCGGTTATTACAACCACCCCACAAAAGATTGTGTGTGCGGCCCTGGCGTTGTGAAGCGCTATTTGAGTAAAATTTCCGGACCCCTTCTCGACCGCATTGACCTGCATGTGGAGGTGACCCCCGTTTCTTACGAAGAATTGTCGAGCCATGACCTGCCCGCCAAAACCAGCAAAGAAATAGCTACCTCAGTGGTAAAGTCCAGAGAGATTCAAGGCAAACGTTTCAAAGAATACAAAGGCGTTTTTTGCAATGCCCAAATGCCGGGACGGCTCGTGCGGGAGGTGTGTCAGCTCGACAAGGCTGGCACGGCACTTTTGAAAAAAGCGATGGAAGTGCAACAACTCTCGGCCCGTGCTTATGACCGCATTCTGAAAGTGGCCCGCACCAGCGCCGATCTCGCCGGGAGTGAGAACATCAAAATCGAACACCTCGCCGAAGCTATTCAGTACCGCAGCCTGGACAGAGAGGGGTGGGCGGGGTGAATATGGTGCAAATGATGTATCCCGCAATTAATTTATGCAAAGCTTTTTTTCTAAAATGCAGAATGAAGTACTCCCCAAAATGAAGGCAAGTATATAAAGTGATAAAGGGCTAATTTTCACCTATAAAATAATTTCTAAAAAGTTGGGAGTACCTAAGAGTATCTAATGCCTATGCATGGTAATCTATATCAGATTCTGACCATTTAATATTATTGTCAAACATACGCAACTACCTTACAATTAGCTTATCTACCCAGAAATTCTCTCGTGTCCTAAGTGAGATGATATAAAACCCAGGATGTAAATTACTAATATCGATGTGCCATATCATTTTGCTTTCGTAAATTGGTAAATCTTTATATAATTCAGTATGTCCTGCTTCACTAAAAATGGTAATTGTAACCGTTCCGTCAACAAATGAAGACAATTTAGCCGATATCGTTAGTTCCGATAGTGCAGGATTTGGAAGTAATTGAAAAGCATTCTTATTCTGAATTGTGATTGTTGATACTGATAAAGAATCGCAAGGGCTATCATCTAATTGTTCAAGGCCATAGTTTGGTAAATTCGGAATAGAAGAATTAAAATTTGGTAAAAAAAAATCGTCTTGTTTGAACTCACATGCAGTTCCTGATATATTTGGTTGATTTACGACATGAAACTCGGCATCAGGATGTGTCGTATTAAAATATATCTTTCCATCGGGTGCTAATTGACCTAAAAATAGATGGTTTGTTATTGTTGTAGG
>CAZPHZ010000160.1:0-7933 GCA_964586035.1 uncultured Saprospiraceae bacterium | reverse complement strand
TGTCAAGTGTTTTTCAAAAAAAAATTAAAAAAAGATTCATTGGCCTAATATTTTCTAAATGACTGATTATTAGTCTTTTGATTATTTATTCTAACCCGTTCTTTTACTGCTTTGCAAACATTTACAACTGACTACATTTTTTAATTTCACGCTGAATAAAAAACAGATATTTTTTTGACCGGAGCTATTTTCTCTAAAATTGATGTCACTGATTGAAATATAACCGTCATTGGATAGGAATTTTTGAGTCAGATTCAAAAAATAAGGCAGATTGTGACGGCAAATATTGACACAAAATCACTCGAAGCCCTTAAACTACACATCGTTCAATGACGTTTGCGTGAACAAAATCGAAAAGCCGTCCATCTGAATGGTTAGATAAGCATGGCTTATTCCCTATTTTCGCTGGCAAATTAGCATCATGAAATCCATCCTGATAAAAAACGCTCGAATCGTCAACCGCGGGCAAATCATTGCCGGCGAACTCTTCCTAAAAAACGGGAGGATTGAACGCTGTGGCGGTGTCATTGACCGCAAAGCAGACATCGAGATAGATGCGATGGGAAAGCATGTGTTGCCCGGCATCATCGACGACCAGGTTCACTTCCGCGATCCCGGCCTCACCCACAAAGCCGACCTTCACACTGAATCGAGAGCCGCTGTAGCAGGAGGGGTGACCTCATTCATGGAAATGCCCAACACAAAACCTCCGGCCCTTACACAAGCTGTTTTAGAAGAAAAATACCGGGCCGCAGCCACCAAGTCGCTCGCGAATTATTCCTTTTTCATGGGGGCTTCCAACAACAACATCGAGGAGGTATTGAAAACAGACCCTCTATCGGTTTGCGGCATCAAGATTTTCATGGGCTCCAGCACGGGTAACATGCTCGTGGACGACGACGCTACACTCGAAGGCATTTTTTCGCGTTGCCCCATGCTCATCGCCACTCATTGCGAGGACGAAGCCACCATCCGCAAAAACATGGAAATTTACCGCCAAAAATACGGAGAGGAAATCCCAATGGAGTTTCATCCGGAAATCAGGAATGCCGCCGGCTGCATGAAATCGTCTGCCCTGGCGGTAGAACTTGCCCAAAAGCACGGCACCCGCCTTCATATTTTGCACATTTCCACGAAAGACGAACTGTCCCTCTTTCGCAACGATATTCCGCTGAGAGAAAAGCGCATCACCGCAGAGGTCTGTGCCCATCATCTTTATTTCAACAGCGAAAATTACGACACCCTCGGTTCTCTTATCAAGTGCAACCCCGCCGTGAAAAGCCGCCTCCATCAGGAAGCCCTCCTGCCTGCCTTGCTCGACAACCGGCTCGACATCGTTGCCACCGACCATGCGCCCCATACATGGGAGGAAAAACAACAGACCTATTTTAAAGCGCCCTCCGGTGTGCCGCTCGTACAGCATTCGCTGAATGCCATGCTCGAATTTTACCACAATGGCAAAATAACGCTGGAACGGATAGTGGAAAAGATGTGCCATGCGCCAGCAGAATGCTTCCGGGTGGAAGACCGCGGTTACCTCGATGAGGGAAATTGGGCAGATTTGATTTTAGTGGATATAAATGAAGAGTGGCTTGTCTCTAAGGAAAATATTTTTTACAAATGCGGATGGTCGCCTTTCGAGGGGCATACTTTCAAAGGCAGAGTAAAAAGCACCATTGTCAGCGGCCATTTAGCATGGCATAACGGCCGGTTTTTTGATGATAAAATGGGTTCCAGACTGACCTTCAAGCGTTGAGACTAAAAGAAGTTCATGTGCTTTCGCAAGGAAAGGGTTTTATCGAGTCCGGCAAGTATCAAGACCACCAGATTCACCAACACAAAATACTGGAGTACCATTGGAGGGATTCCCTCGAGTATGCCATTTACCCCTGAAAATAACTCATCGGCATACTTTGACAAAGGTCCATTGGCAGTACTTCCGTTGTCCGGGAAAAAAAATACTGCCGTCAGGCTCGCAGCCAAGCCTATCCAGAATGTCTTTTTCCAAAATGGCTTAATAAGCGGCCCGGCAATGAATCGCGACTTTGGCAATTTATCCATCACCTGCTGAACAAAATGCATGGATGGCTGCTCCGGCTCCATGCCTTTAAGCGCGTACTGTGTCTCACGGATGGCAGCCAAATCCTGCCGCAAAGCAGCATCTGCTGAGACAAGCCGAGCCACTTCTGCCTGCTCTTTCGAATTGCACAGGCCCTCAGCGTATTTCCAAAGCAATGCTTGAACATTCATAATTATTGGTTGATAGCGTCGATAGCGTTGATGAAGATACGTATGCCCTCACCAACACAGTCAACCATTCGCAATTTCTTTTACTTCGGATTTCAAAATCCTTGTCAGTTGGGTTTTCATCTCATGCCGCAGCCTGAATAGCTTGACCTTCACATTGCTTTCGGTCAGTCCCGTAATCACCGCTATCTCTTTCACCGACTGCTCATTCAGGTAATACAATGTGAGCAAGGTGGAATCCTCGTGCTTCAAGCGGGCGAGCGCCTTACTTATAAAGACACGCACTGATTTGCGGTGCAATTGCAGTGCAGGTGTATCGGCTCCATCCGGTAGTTGCAACAGCGTTTTGTCATGATCGGCAACCATTGCCTTTGGCGGCCGGGTCCGAAGCCGGTCGATGGCAGTGCGCCACGCTATTTGATAAAGCCATGTGGTAAATTTCGAGCGTTGTTCGAACCGGGGCAGGCCGCGGTAGGCTTTCAAAAAAGTATCCTGGGCTGCTTCTTCTGCTTCTTCCCGGTCATTCAATATTTTGAAGCAAATTGTAAAAGCACGGTCGCGGTAGCGCTCCACCAGTGCACGGAAAGATGCCTGATTACCTTCGATGGTCTTTCTTATTAAAAGAAGGTCATTTTCCATTCAATGGATTTTGAAGACTCGAGTCACGTGCCATTCCACTTTTGACGGTCAGCTCCGGAAGCCGGTTACAAGATAGATAAAAAAGAAACGGGAGCGCCTGTTATGAGGGCACTCCCGTTGTATGCAGAGAATAAGGTTGCTCACTATTGTTGGATAATCACGGGATTAAACTTTGAACTGACGCGGCTGCTCTCATCCACTTTTTGCAGCAGGGTGTCGCTGGCCACAAGTGCTACTTTACTTGAGCGCGCGGCGGAAACATCTGCTTTGCGAAGAGGATATGAAGTGGCATCCAGTTCGGCGTTATCTTCCACGGTAGCCTTCAGGTAGTTTCCGGTGCCGCTCAATTTGAGCCGGCTGCCATCCCAAAGATGCACGGTCAAACTATCGGCATCGATGTCAGCAACGATTAGCCCGCCGTCGTCGCGCATGATGCTCAGATTGTCGAGTTTAAATCCATGAAGAACTATATCGCTGGATGATGAGAATATTTGCAAATCTTCCAGAACAGGCATCACAATTTCCACGGCCACGCTATGATGGGCATGGATTTTCAGCACTTCATCCCGATGGACGAATTCAATGTTGTCATTGTTTCCTCCCACAAGTCTAACTTCGTAACGTTCTCCATATTCGACTCGAAGGGCTACATCGCCATCAATTCTTATTTTTGAAAAATCCTGATAGGAAAGTTCTTTTTTATTCTGTTCAATAAATGCCGGACACGTCATGCCATCCGGCCCCATTTGCCATGCATTCCTGGTAAAGTCCCATCTTTGAAATTCGTATTTCGCGTCTGTTTCTATGTCCCAGGTTCTTCTTTTGGTGCGGTTATCCAGCATCACCCATTTTCCCTCAGGCACTTTTATGGTCAGCACGACCCTCTGATTCCTCCATTTCTTGCCGTTTGGAATAACGAAATAAGCTGGAACTATCAGCCTATTTTCATCCAAACGGTAGGTAAAGGAGATGTCTTCCGCAAGTTCTTGTGCGGCCGAAAGGGATTCGCCACGGGCATAATTTTTCTGAGCGATTTCGAAACGGCCTGTTTTCGACTTTTCAAAATTGTAACGGATATTGCTCGAAATGAGCTTGTTTTCCGAAATGGTAAGCTCGTCGCCTAACTTGATAAATACATCGCGATATGGGTTCTTCTCCATTTCCACAAACAGCGTATCGGGGGTGCCGAGTTCTGTATTGGGTTCGAAGCTGAAATCGCCACCTGTGGAGAATTGCTTGCTGGTGGAAAACCCAAGAAACATCAGGCTCACCACATTTAACAGCCAAAACGCCCATAATCCGGCTGCCCATTTAGGTTTGAAATTGGTGCGCATGAATACGCGCATTACCATCATTATCAGCATTAACACTGGAATTCCTACCAATACCAGCACGTTGATAACGCTAAGGGTGGTGAGTAAAGGCATGCCAGGATTTAGGAAGCTGGAAAATGGTAATCCGAAGAAAAGCCCTCCAACGGTGGCAACCCACAGCAAAGCAAGTATCACTACCAAAGCTATGCCCAGGGCAAAGAAAATGGGCTTGATTATTTTTGTCAACACATCGAAAATAGCCCGTATCAAGCTGCCTAAAACATGAACCCCTTCGGTAGTGGCGACTCTGAAACGAATCCCGCCATCGGTAAAGCCGCGTCCTTCTTTATTGTCGTCCGATGGCGGGGTGCTTTTTTTTTTGAGCCGAATTCTGCCTTTAGCTCGTCGCCGAGCTCCGACATCTTTTTAGAAACATGCGCCACTTCCTCTTCGATGATTTTCCCAATGTTGGAAACATTGGCCTTTTCGCCTCTCATGGCAAGCCTTTCGCTGGCAGTCTCTGCTTTCGGCAAAACTGCCCACAAAATGATATACAGCGGGACACCGAACCCTCCGGACACTGTGATGAGCACGAAGAACAGACGCACCCACAACGGGTCTTCAATGCCAAAATAGGCAGCTATACCGGCACAAACTCCACCTACAACTTCTTCTTCAGGATTTCGGAACAGCTTCTTGCCGGTTTTGAATCTCCACTTGCCCCGGGGAGAAGATCTTGGGGGTTCATCGCCGGCAGGCTCGGCCCCGAAATCTTCTGGAGTCCCCATAACCGTAATGACGTGCTTGACGTCCGGCAAAGTGACAATCGGGCGATTTTCCAATCCTTCCTGGAAAAGCTCAGCCATCCGCGCTTCGATATCGGTGGTTATTTCTTCATAACCTTCCGAGGCCCGAAAGTGGTTGTGAATTGTCTCCAGGTAATTGTTGAGATGTTCGTAGGCATCCGTGTCAATGGTAAATGGAATGCCTCCAAGGTTGATGTTGAATACCTTATTCATTTTGCTTTCTTATTAACTGTTAAACTTTTAGTAGAATGCTTCACAGCTGCCACAAGCTGTTTCCAGGTGCCCATCAGGCCACTCAAAAACTCGTTCCCGTCGCTGGTGAGTGAATAGTATTTGCGCGGTGGCCCGGCATCCGATTCCTTCCAGGTGTAATCGAGCAACCCGGCAGATTTCAGCCGGGCCAATAAAGGATAAAGCGTGCCTTGCACAACTATCATTTTCGACTCTTCGAGGCGCTTAATGATATCGGAAGGGTAGGCTTCCGATTCGTCAGAAATGATGGAAAGAATGCATAATTCCAATATGCCCTTCCTCATTTGCTGTGTTGTATTTTCTAGGAGTCCCTGAACTTTCATTTTTCTATTGGCTGATAAACTTTACGTCAGGCTGGTTTTCTATTTGTTGTCACTTCATCCGGCTCACCCGATTGAATGACAGCACAAATATAATAGCTTGCAAGGTACTATGCAATACAAGCTACTATCTATTGCAAGAAATTTTTGATAAACTCGCGTTTTTCATAGACGAAACGCCCTCAAATACCGGCCTTAAGAAACTAAAAAAGCCCTCCGCATAAGTGCGAAAGGCTTTCAGTATCTTCGTTTTTAGTCTTAAAAAGTGACCGCTTGAATCTTAATCATCGCTTTCCTCCTCCCCATTGGTGCTCGGGATTCCGAGTTGCCGAATGGCTTTTTCAGAGGCGGTTTGCTCGGCGCTCTTTTTATTGAAATCGTCGGCAGTGGCCAGTTTGTTTCCATCAACGAGCACAGCCACTTTGAAACGATCGCGTTTTTCAAATTTGTAACGTGCCACCAATTTATAGGCAACGGTTTGGCCATTCTTTTGACACCATTCGAGCAGTTGACTCTTGTAATTATCGTCGTAGCTTTCCAGTTCATGCACGTCCACATAGTTGCGCAGAAGCAGATGAACAACGAAGTGCCTCGTCTTTGCATAACCCCGCTCTAAATATACGGCTCCAACCAATGCTTCGACTGCATTGCCCAGCATGGACCGGCTGAGCCGTGTCTGGCTGTATTCCTGTAACAGAACGTCGAGCCCCATTTTGTCGCCAATTTTATTCAATGTGCTGCGCTTGACGATTTTCGAACGCATTTTGGTGAGGAACCCCTCGTTGGCGTTCGGGTATTTTTTAAATAAATACTCCGCCACGATGGTGCCGAGCACTGCATCTCCCAGGTACTCCAATCGCTCGTTGTTTTGTATCGCGTAAGCTTTATCCGATGGGTTGGATTTGTGGGAAAAGGCGAGTTTAAAAATAGACATGCGGGAGGGTGTGAAGCCCACCAATGGCCTCAATTTATCGGCAAACTGTTTTTGGTTGCCAATAAACCGGTTGTAGAAACGTAAAATTATCCGCAACAAATTTTTGAATTTAGTCGGTAGCGGTTGATTCTCCCGTAATAGATGATCAACTGCTGAGCCAAAGTTTTCAAAAAAAAACATGCACTGCACCACCTTGGGGGCTCAAACTAAATGGTGGGTCCCCAACTCAGAAAGGATGCGGGACAATGAAATCACGGAAGGGAAAATCCGCCGGTGCAAAAAAGAAAACTGAGGTCAAAGGTTGCCCTTTGGTTGCGGGTTACGGATCGGGTTTTTAGGCAAACGTCAAAACCCGTAACTCGCAAATGGATGTATAATATTTTTCTCTCGTGCAATGGGAAAACTTTCCTTCCCTATATTTTTTATGTGCAGGGGCAAACACGCTTTCTTTGTTCCAAAACCAATCCAAATAAAAAAGCCCAATTCAATCTTCGAACTTTTTCATTATCACCGACCCATTGTGACCACCAAAGCCGAATGTATTGCTCAATACAGCCTTCACTTTCCGCTCCTGTGGCTGGTTGAATGTCAGATTTAGGCGACTATCCAATTCGGGGTCATCGGTAAAGTGATTGATGGTTGGGGGGATAAAATTATGATTAATTGACAAGATTCCGGCAATTGCTTCCGCAGCCCCTGCGGCGCCCAGCAAGTGCCCGGTCATAGATTTGGTCGAACTTACGTTCAAATGGTAAGCTGCGTCGCCAAATACCTTTTGGATGGCCCTCACTTCAGATATGTCTCCAAGCGGGGTTGAAGTACCGTGAACGTTGATGTAGTCAATGTCTTCGACATTCATGCCTGCATCTTTCAAAGCTATTCTCATCACATTGGCAGCGCCAAGTCCTTCTGGGTGTGGAGCGGTGATGTGATATGCATCAGCAGTAGCACCGGCCCCCGCTATTTCGGCGTAAATAGTCGCTCCCCGCTTTTTCGCGTGTTCAAGTTCTTCGAGAACCAGGGCACCGGCACCTTCTCCGAGCACGAAGCCATCGCGGTCGAGGTCAAATGGGCGGGAAGCAGTGAGATAATCGTCGTTGCGGGTGGACAAGGCTTTCATGGAAGAAAATCCCCCAATACCGACACTCGTGACTGCCGCCTCAGAGCCTCCGGCGATCATCACATCGTTGCGGCCCCACCGGATGTAGTCGAATGCTGCCATGATGGCGTGGGTGGAAGAAGCACAGGCTGAAACTATCGCATAGTTGATGCCTCGAAATCCGTATTTCATGGAGACGTGGCCGGGTGCGATGTCGCAGATCATTTTGGGAATGAGGAACGGGTTGAATCGGGGAGTACCATTTCCAAGTGCAAATTCTTCGACTTCGTGTTCCAGGGTCTGCATTGCTCCGCTCCCGGCTC
>CAZPHZ010000159.1:0-7949 GCA_964586035.1 uncultured Saprospiraceae bacterium | reverse complement strand
ATTTTGGGGGGACTCTTTTGGGCACATCCGGCTTGATTGCCGCCTATAAAGGCAGCACCCACCAGGCGCTCGAAGCTGCCAGTATCATTGAGGTTATAGTAAAAGATACTTTTCGATTGCATTTCGACTATGCAATCATGGGCGAACTAATGAACCATTTGAAAAAACTGGAAATCGAGATTCTCCAACAATCGTTTGAATCTACGGCATTCGTGGATATTGCGCTTCGCAAAAGCGAAAGCAAAGATTTTCTCATAAAACTGAAAGCCCTGCTCGCCTCCATAAGTCTCGAAGAAGCCGCCACAATGGATGATCCCGAAGGGTTGAAAATAGAATTGATCACGCCCTGAAAGCTGGTGCTTTTTACTCGATTGCATCTTTTCCCGCCGAATTTCCATTTTTTCCTCTGAAATAATTACATTTGGCTGTCACGCTAATCACCCGGTTTACCTACTTCCATCCCATTGAATTGAATTATCGTTCTTTCACTTAATAAAACCGTTCATACTATGCCAAGATTAGCTTTACTTCCCATTGGGTTGTTCATCATCTGGTCGTTTGTATGCCAACGGTGGTACGTTTGTCACATAAAAAACAAATGCGAGGCGACAGAGCAAAGTGAGGCAGCACCACCACCCACGGCAACAGTTGATAACCGGCCGCTTGTATTCACCTGGTCCGATGCATCTCCAAAGACACGTTCCAACTTCGAAGCCTATCGGGATTCGCTGCTCAAAGCGTTGCCTGAAGACAAACTTTTCGAAATTGCCGGAAGGTTCTACCCGGGCGAGAAAGCCCCGGAAGGATTCTCCAACATGGGACTTGCAAGGGCGGATGCCCTGAAGAAACTGTTTCAAGACGACCTCGACGAGAGCCGGATCGTTGCCTCATCGAGTCCTTTTCCCGACGTTGATAAGCCGGTACAGGGATTCTTTTCCGGAGCCGACTTTAATTACAAAGATATCCCGAAAGTGGATAAGGTTGAAATCATTGAAGTGGCTAATCAGATATCCATTCTATTTCCCTACGCCAGTGCCGATAAGGCGCCGGACCCGAAAGTCGATGACTATCTTTCTACTCTGGTTGAACATCTAAAGCAAACACAGGAAACTGTTACGATCACCGGTCATACTGATAACTCCGGTTCGGATGATTATAACAATAATCTTGGACTTGAGAGAGCTAAGCACATCCAAGAAATATTGCGGAGCAAAGGCATTGATGCTGCCAGAATTACAATAGATTCGAAAGGCGAAGCAGAGCCCGTCGCCAGCAACGACACGGAGGAAGGGCGCCGGCAGAACCGGAGAGTAGTGCTTCTGCTCAACAAGCAATAGCCCGTTCAGGAAATTTGAAATAACCCCGTCAAGCTAAATTCACATTTTTCAAAACAAAAAATTCCTATAGCTATGTTCGAAAATACATTTCAAGGACCCGGAGCTGGAACATACATGAGTCACACCTGGGAAATACTGCTCATGTTGTTCGTTGCATTTATCCTCGGTATTCTTTTAGGCTACATCCTTTGGTCCCGGTACCGGAAAATGCATGCCGAATTGCAAGCCGATTACGACCGGCTTAAAGCCCAACACAGCGACCTCGAGAAAGACCACGCCAGTCTGCGTTACCAGGCCGAACAGTTGGAAAAGGACAATAAGAATAACAGGGCTAAAATTATGAATCTAAATGCTGATATTTCTATTGTAAAAGGCAAACTAAAAGAGTGTGAGGATAAACTCGGGGCAGCTGCAGGTGACGGCGGCAAAGGCGTTGTCATGGGTGCCGCTGCCACACCACCTCCCAAGCCCGACAATCTGAAAAAAGTAGAAGGTATTGGCCCTAAGATTGAATCACTGATTAACGATATTGGTGTTTGGACTTTTCGCCAGTTGGCGGACACGCCCGTAGAAAAATTGCAAAAGATGCTCGACGATGCTGGCCCTGCCTATCGCATTGCGCATCCAGATACCTGGCCAGAACAGGCAGCCATGGCTGCCGATGGCAAATGGAATGAACTGAAAGAATGGCAGGACCGCCTCGATGGTGGTAAAGACACAGGAAAATAGCGAGATGAAGCCGGCACTATTCCTTTTGATAAGTGCCGGTATTTTTATCACAATTCCAGTATGCCTTCCGGGAGCTGAAAAGTGATGGTTCTTTCCTCCATGTCTATGCGGTGAATGAGCGATTTGTGAAAAGGTATCAAAATCTGTTTGCCACCTCGTTGAATCTGTGCCATCATTTGCCCCGGCATTTCTACGATTTCGGCAATCGCTCCAATTTCCCCTTCCTGGAGGTCGGTGGCCATGAACCCGATGTATTTTTGCGGCACCGTTTGCTCATCTTCGTAAATCCTATCTTTCTCTGGAATCAGATCTGACTGGCGAAGTTGGATTTCTTTCGATGTGAGTGGTTTGGCCGCATCCGGCGAATCGATATTTTCTAATTTCATTGTCAGTGAGGAGCCGGTACGATTGATGTTTTCTATAAAATAAGGTACGGGTTTGCCACTCATAGGCAGGAAGACAACCTCAGTTTGCGAAAAATCCTGGAGGTAAAAATCCTTGATATTTACTTTGATTTCACCCCGGGCACCATAAGTTTTTTTTGTGTGGCCAATGAGAATATACTCTTCCATGCTCAGTTGTAGTCGATGATTGTCTGTTTTAGAATGAACCCCTTTTCCGCTTTCTCCTCCCAGGTCTTCCCGATGCAAGGCTCGATGCATTGGGTATCCAAAATCCACATTTCCCGATAAACAAGCCCGACACCTTTTGCGTATTTCTCTCGAGATATACGCAGTTCTATTAGGTTTTCGTCATCTGCCTGCCGTACTGTAGCCACAGAGGGAAATGTGTAATTGCCAATAACTTCCTGTTCATTTATTTGCTCTATTTTGTAAAACCAACTTTTGAACATCTGAATGCTTTCTCCGGCCACCGTGACTATGAGCAAAGGGTCGAAAAAGGCATTGCCATCCCATTGGTCATTTTCCTTTACCGGAAAGGGAAGTTTGATAAACCGCAGGTTGTCCTCTGTTCGCAAGCCTTTGTTGTCAATGATGCTTTGGGTGAGCACTTTGGTGACTTGCCACGGCAGCGTATCGGCCTGACGCTCAAAATGCTCGATTTTGTAAAGTGCGTTTCCGATATTGTCAGATATCGTGTCTGTGATTATTTCTTTAACCAGGCTGTGTGATTGCGTGACGAGGCTATCGCCAGTTGGGTCGTAAATGGTGGAATCCACGGAATACACCCAATACTTACCAATTTCCAAAGGGTAATATTCGTAACCGAAATCTGGCTTATAATTGTCCGGTGTCTCTTTGCAAGCAAGCACCAGAAATATTAGGTAGCAGATGGAGACCAGGTATTTCATTTTAGAAAGGCTTGTTGAACCCATTGTAAATCACACCACCACCAACGACATCATCCCCCTCATAGAAAACCGCGGATTGCCCCGGGGCGATTCCTTTTACATTGGCCAAAAACTCTACCACAACCTCTCCATCCTCTTTGTGGAGGAGACTGTGTGTACCATTGTCACGATACCTGACTTTTGTTACGACGTCCATACCTATAGGTAATTCAGCGTATTTCATGGCATTCACTTTCGTAACGCGCATGCTGTTTTTTATCAACTCCTCCTCTAATCCCAACACAACGGTATTTGTTTCGGGCCTTATTTCAGTTACAAACATGGGTTCGCCAAATGCCATGCCCAGTCCTTTGCGTTGCCCGATGGTGTAAAACGGATAACCCATGTGGTGCCCAATGACCTTCCCGCTGGCATTGATAAATTCTCCGCCTTGCACCTTTTCTTCCAAACCATCAACTCTCCTTTTCAAAAAGCTTCGGTAGTCGTTATCAGGCACGAAACAAATCTCATAACTCTCGCCTTTCTTCGCCAATCCGTGGTATCCCCGGTCGAAGGCCATTTGACGGACCTCCGGTTTGGTAAATTCTCCCAACGGGAAACGGCTTCTTTTGAGGCAGTCCTGGTCAAGTCCCCAGAGCACATAGGATTGGTCTTTATTAGAATCGGTAGCTTTTGAGATATGCAGACGACCTGCATTTTCATTAATAATGGCGTAGTGACCTGTGGCGATAAACTCACAATCGAGGGCATCTGCCCTCTTCAACAGAGCATTCCATTTTATGTGCGTATTGCAAAGCACACATGGGTTAGGGGTGCGTCCGGCCATGTATTCATCTACAAAATTATCAATCACATAGTCTCCGAACTCTTCCCGAATATCCACGATGAAATGGTGGAAATCCATGTCAACAGCAACTTTTCGAGCGTCGTTGATGGAGTCGAGGCTGCAACATCCCGTCTCTTTTTTAGTGCCCCCGGAAGTGGCATAATCCCAAGTTTTCATGGTGATGCCGACTACCTCGTAACCCTGCTCATGCATAAGCATGGCAGTCACCGTGCTGTCTATTCCTCCACTCATGGCCACCAATACTCTCCCGTTCCGGCTCATTTGAAAAAAGTTTTATGTTTATGGAAAATGAATTAAAAATGTATCGAACAAACGTCCTGGCCGCAAAGTTACAGTTTTGAAATGCCAACTAAGTTGCAAAACGGGCAACATAGATAACAATTCAAAGGGTGCAAGGCAATAAACCCCAACTAATTGCCATTCCTTTTTAAGGAATTAAATTCTATTTTTGAGAAATTTTACTTTTCACAGACACCAATCTTATCACTAAACATACTACCATGAAACGGATTGCCAAGACCGCATTAGTACTCTTGCTTTTTGGGTCCCCTTTATTTGCGCAACAAGAAGAATTCGGCATAGCCTCCTATTATTCCGATTTATTTCAAGGAAAACCCACCGCCAGTGGGGAATTATATGACAAGGCGAAATTGACGGGAGCGCACAAGACGATGCCTTTTGGTACGCTGGTAAAAGTGACCCGGCTGGATAACAAGAAATCTGTTCAGGTTAGAATAAATGACCGCGGGCCATTCATAAGCGGCAGGGTCATCGAGCTTTCCCGTGCAGCTGCCGAACAAGTGGATTTGATAAAAGATGGTTCGGCCCGCGTAAGAGTTGAAATTATCAACCCGGGAGGTAATAAAGACAAGTTAGCTACTGGAGATTCCCCTAAAATGAAGACCGGTCCGGTGAAGACCACTAAAACTTCGCCTGCTACTAAAACAGAAAAGAAAGCAACTGACGCAGTCAAAACAACCTCGAAAGCAAAGCCAGCAGCTAAAACAAATATTGCGAAAAAATCTAAAGTTGAAAAGGCTACGAGTATTCAGACGGGAGATTTATATCAAATTGAATTGACCAAACCCGCCAAAGAAGGATTTGGTGTACAAGTGGCTGCCTTTTCATCTGAAAATGCCATGTTTCGAAAGGTTGCAGAATTGCAGGCTGCATGGTTCGACAACATTCTCGTCAGCCGGACGGAAGACAAGAATAAGGTAGTACATTACAAGATAATTTTAGGCCCCTTCGAGACTGAAGCTGCAGCACGGGTGTACAGTAATAACCTTAAGAAAAAGAAGAAAATGGACGGCTTTGTTGTGGATTTGTCCACACTTTGAAGCCTATTTATTTTTCACGGAAAGCCCGGCTGGTATTACCTGCCGGGCTTTTGTGATTTTAAGCAACCAATGAGAACGACTTATGTCCTTTCAATCATATTTGTCACTAAAAACATAGTTATGAAAATCAGTCAACTTCTGCTGCTTCTTGCTCTATTCAGCACTTTCTCCATTGTCTCAGTAAATGCTCAATTGTACATAAAGGGCGAAGGGCCCAAAGTGACCAAAGAGCTTGAACTATCTTCTTTTGATGGCATCGGTCTCGCCATTGATGCCCATATATACTTACAGCAGGGCCCCCAATCGGTGAAAATAGAGGCACAGAAAAACATCCTCGACAACATAAAAACAGAAGTGAAAAATGGCGCATGGAATATTAAGTACCGTAAAAGTGTACGCCACCATGAAGGCGTGAAAATCTGGATATCCATACCTACACTTTCAAGAGTGGCTCTCAGTGGCTCAGGGGAAATCGAATCCACAAGTGCTTTTGAAGGCCTATCCGGCCTTTCTTTGGCGGTTTCAGGTTCCGGCGACATCCGTTTGGAATCGTCTTCCCAATCAGTCAAATTGGCACTTAGCGGTTCAGGTGATGTTGAGTTATCGGGCGGCACTGGCGAGCTTGCCGTTAGCATCGTTGGCTCTGGCGATGTAAATGCCAAAGAGCTGAAAGCCTCCAATTGCAATGTGAGTATTTCCGGCTCCGGTGATGCAGCCGTGTACGCTACCAATGTTTTAAACGTTTCCATCGCGGGGAGCGGAGATGTGGTTTATGGCGGCAATCCAAATGTGCGGTCGAATATTTCCGGTTCCGGAGACGTCAATTCTTATTAGCCTTATTTTTCATTCAATGTTTTAGAGAGTGTAAACCATTGCCCGCCGGGCAGTGGTTTTTTTATCCCTATAACAGAAAAGTTATTTTTTAATTTGACCTTGCAATTTCACTTTGTTGTTCTAAATTTGCGCCTCTTTAAAAAATTTCCCTAAAGTGGGAATTATTGCCACCCTAGCTCAGCTGGTAGAGCAACGCATTCGTAATGCGTAGGTCGGGAGTTCGAGTCTCCTGGGTGGCTCAATGAAAATCATGGTCTACATATTGCGTTCCCAGCGAAATGGGAGGTTGTATATAGGGCAGACAAACGATCTTAAGCGAAGGCTTGAGGAACATGCGGCCGGAGTTACAGCGAGTACGCGAGGCAAAGGACCATGGGAATTATTACATTCAAAAGAATTTGCTACACGGCATGAGGCGATGGTTTTTGAGCATAAGCTGAAAAGTTGGAAAAGCCACAAACGCATATTGGAATGGATCGCTCGGGAAAAAGCTGAGGATTGAGAGCAACGTCCCGACTTGGAAGTCGGGATAATGCGTAGGTCGGGAGTTCGAGTCTCCTGGGTGGCTCAATGAAAATCATGGTCTACATATTGCGTTCCCAGCGAAATGGGAGGTTGTATATAGGGCAGACAAACGATCTTAAGCGAAGGCTTGAGGAACATGCGGCCGGAGTTACAGCGAGTACGCGAGGCAAAGGACCATGGGAATTATTACATTCAAAAGAATTTGCTACACGGCATGAGGCGATGGTTTTTGAGCATAAGCTGAAAAGTTGGAAAAGCCACAAACGCATATTGGAATGGATCGCTCGGGAAAAAGCTGAGGATTGAGAGCAACGTCCCGACTTGGAAGTCGGGATAATGCGTAGGTCGGGAGTTCGAGTCTCCTGGGTGGCTCAATATTCAAGCGGTATTTAGAGTTATTGGGTGGCTAAGAAGTACAGAATTTGGTTCCGCTGATTTTTAATTCGGGGTGTAGCGCAGCTCGGTAGCGCGCGTCGTTCGGGACGACGAGGTCGAAGGTTCAAATCCTTTCACCCCGACCAAAGGCTTTGCAAGTCATTGATTTGCAAGGCTTTTTTTGTTTGGAGCGTAAATCATTTTTGGATTGGGAAAGAATAATTTGTTGGGTTTCTTTGATAATTGAAAATATGCACTACTTTTACAAAGTCCACCCATGGAATATCCTTAGCGAACATTGCTTATTTTACTTTAAACCTTCCAAACTTTTAAAGCCGTACGCTATGGATAAAAGTAAATCAAAGGGGCTTTGCCGCCTCATCGCTAAACTTACAGCCGCTGCAAATCGCAGTGTCAGGAAGAACGACAAGAAGGGGCTAAAGAGGGATCCAAACAAAGCTGGATTCAAATTACCGCAGGGTATTAATGCCTACGAGTCACGTCTTACCACGTCTCGATTTATGGATTAATTTATTGAGTGAAAAGTAAAAAAGGGGGACCTGATTTTTTCATGTCCCCCTTTTTTTTTGGAGCTGTGGTACTTTATAAATCTAATCTGCTGCCAGATAATTTTTCCTTAATCTTTGGCT
>CAZPHZ010000158.1:0-7953 GCA_964586035.1 uncultured Saprospiraceae bacterium | reverse complement strand
GCTTGGCGCCAGTCCTCCCATTGTCTTGGTACATCTTTATTTGGGAAATAACCACCTCGCGGAAAGGGCATTCCACTTTGATGCGGCGGGCGCCGCGGTGCTGCATAGGGGCAATGGTGACGAAGGGGCGTGGCATCATTGATTTTATTGTGGTGCGCCAAATATAAGTATTTTCGTCATTTTTAAGAATAGCGGGGCTTAAATGTGCAGCCACGGGGCGTGGCCCTGCAGCGGGGGCAGGCTGTGATGTTGTGAGAACAGTAGTATTCAACTCTCCAAAACCTTCGTATTTTCGCCGCCCGTATTGAAAAAATTCGCAGTCATCATGAAAATCATAGACCCGGCGGCGACGCCCCGCTTCGACTTCCACCAGTTCATCGTCGGGGCCATAGCGCCCCGGCCCATCGCTTTTGTCAGCACTTTAGACAAAGAAGGCCGCCCCAATCTGGCGCCATACAGTTTTTTCAACGCTTTCAGCTCCAACCCGCCCATCCTGGTTTTTTCATCCAACCGGCGGGTGGCGGACAACACCACCAAAGATACCCTGGCCAATGTGCGGGAAACCGGCGAGGTCGTCATCAATGCCGTGACCTACCCCATCGTGCGGCAAATGGCCGTGGCGAGCGTCCAGTATCCGAAAGGGGTGAGCGAGTTTGAGAAATCGGGACTGACGCCCCTGCCCTCCGATTTGGTGAAGCCCTACCGGGTGAAGGAGTCGCCCATCCAGATGGAGTGCCGGGTAAAGGATGTCATCACTCTGGGCGACAAGGGCGGGGCGGGGCATCTCGTCATTTGCGAGATGCTGCGCATGCATATTGACGAGGCGGTGATTGATGAGCGCGGTCGCATCGACCCCCACAAGCTCGACCTGATGGGCCGCCTGGGGCGGGCCTATTATGTGCGGGCCAGTGGCAGTGCCATTTACACCATTGCACAGGCGGTGGAAAAAATGGCCATCGGCTACGACCAGTTGCCCGGGGGGATAAAAAACAGTTGTGTTTTTACGGGTAACAACCTCGGGCAACTCGCCGGCCTGACGGAGTCCCCACGGAAAGAAGAATACCTGGCGTTGAGGGAAACGGATGAGCGCGTGCGGGAGATCCTCGCTTCGGCCCATCCGAAAGAAGCGCTTCAACGCTACGCCAAAGAGATTTTGGATGAAAACGACCAGCAGAGAACACTGGCCGCAAAAATTGCCTGGCTCGCAGAGGAATTTTAGAATTGCCGCTTTAACCCAAAATGCCAACACGCCAACACGCCAACACGCCAATACGCCAATACGCCAATGCGCCAATACGCCAACACGCCCGATAGAAAAAAAATGCCAGCCATTAGAGAAGTCACCAACTTAGTGGTGCCGGCGCCGGAAGTTTACCACCTTTCGAATGGAGTGCCGGTTTACGACACCAATATGGGCACGCAGGAAGTAGTGAAACTCGAACTTGTGTTTTACGCCGGGCGGCCTTTTGAAAAGAAAAAAATAGTATCGCGAGCGGCACCGGCATTGCTCAGAGAAGGTGCCGGCGGTTATTCAACGGCAAATATTGCCGAGATATTCGACACCTATGGCGGCACCTTATCCATTCCCGTGGGCATGGATACTGCCGGCATTCAGGTGTATTCCCTGACGAAACATTTCGAGAAATTGCTGCCCGTTGTAGCGGCCATGCTTTCCGCTCCCACCTTCCCGCATCGGGAGTTGGACGCTTTCATCGATCGCAATCGGAAACGGCTTCAGGAGGAATTGGCGAAAAATGATGTATTGGCGTACCGCCATTTCACCGAGTTGCTCTTTGGGCCGGAGCACCCCTACGGGTACAATAGTTTTCCGGAAACTTATTCAGCACTAAAGAGGGAAGACCTTCAGGTGCATTTTGAAGAGAATTTCACGGCCGGAAATTGCCTCATTTTTGTCAGCGGGAAAACCGGGGCGCCCGTGCGGAAGTTGTTGGAACGGTACCTCGGCACCGCCATGTTGCCGGGGAAGAGACGACACGCCGTGCTGCCTCCGCCGGGCAGTACTCCGGTGCAGGTGAGAATTCCGCACCCCGATGCCGTGCAAACTGCGGTTCGCGTGGGGTTGCCGCTTTTCAACAGGTCCCACGAAGATTACAACGGGATGTACGTGCTGAACACGATACTGGGAGGTTATTTCGGTTCCCGCCTCATGGAAAATATTCGGGAAGACAAGGGCTACACCTACAATATCTACAGCTCTCACGACACCATGCTTTACAGCGGCTATTTCTATGTGGGCACCGAAGTGGGGAATGAATTTGCAGCGCCAACATTGCGGGAAATTTATTCTGAAATGGAAAAACTGCAAATGGAATTGGTGGGGGCCGAAGAAATGGAAATGGTGCGAAATTACCTGCTCGGCAGCTTGCTCACCAATTTGGACGGTGCGTTCAATGTCTCTGAAGTTGTGAAGACTTTCACCGTTGAAGGGTTGCCATTGCACGCATTCGAGGAATTGGTGGAAACCATAAAGGGCATCTCTCCGGAGTCGTTGCGCCAGTTAGCACAGAAGTATTTTAACAAAGAAAAAATGTGGGAAGTGGTGGTGGGATAACGCCCGGCAAATGCTGTTTCGCCCAACGTTGAATATGGCTTTCGGCCTCGAAATAATGGCCTCAGAAGACAATCAGATAAAAAATCTGATATACTCAAATTCTTATTTACTTTTGTGCTTCTGTTTTCAAAGGGTGTTTCTCGCTCGTAACCATTTGATAAAAAAACAGTTACGGATGTTACACTTCTTTGAAATAGGGAATCGCACCCATTTCCGAAGAGGAGATTATTTCAAATAAAATTCGAGGTAAAGTATTTAATGAAACTATTTAGCTTTTTTTCACAGGAACTTGCCATTGACCTTGGAACTGCCAATACGTTGGTAATGAGTGATGGGAAGGTAGTGGTAGATGAACCATCCATTGTTGCCATTGACCGCCGCAATGGGGAGGTCATCGCCATTGGCATGCGGGCCATGCAGATGCACGAAAAAACCCACGAGTATATCAAGACCATCCGGCCTTTGAAAGACGGTGTTATTGCTGATTTTCAGGCAGCCGAGAGCATGATAGAAGGGCTGATAAATATGATAGGCAGCAGGCGCAGATTTTTCTCCCATCTGAAAATGGTAATATGTATTCCCTCCGGCATTACCGAAGTGGAAAAACGAGCCGTATTCGACTCGGCAGACCACGTGGACTCTAAAGAAACCTACCTCATTCACGAGCCTATGGCCGCTGCTTTGGGAATCGGGTTGGAAGTGGAAGAACCAGTGGGTAATATCATCATCGATATCGGAGGAGGTACCACCGAGATCGCTGTCATTGCCCTTTCGGGAATCGTATGCGACCAATCCATAAGGACTGCCGGCGACGAATTTACCGCCGACATCGTCGACTATATGAAGCGTGCGCACAACATCCTCATCGGTGAACGCACCGCCGAGCAAATAAAAATTAACGTCGGTTCTGCCTTGCACGAGCTCGAAAGTCCCCCCCCTGACTATCCCGTGAACGGCCGCGACTTGATGACGGGTATTCCAAAGCAAATAACGATTACCTACCACGAAGTGGCTCAGGCGATTGACAAAAGCATAAACAAAGTAGAAGAAGCACTGATGAAGGCCTTGGAAACCACACCGCCGGAGTTGGCCGCCGATATTTATAAAACCGGGGTTTACCTCACGGGAGGTGGTGCGTTGCTGCGAGGCCTCGACAAGCGCCTTAGTCAAAAGACAAAACTGCCCGTTCACATTGCGGAAGACCCTCTCAGGGCCGTCGTCCGTGGGACCGGCATTGCGCTTAAAAATACTGACCGTTTCTCATTCCTGATGGATAGGAAGAGCGTGTAAATCAGTGGGCAACTAGCAGTGTGCAGTTGGCTGCCAGTGTTATGCCACATACTGCTAACTGCCACCTGGAAACTGTTTGCTGAAATGTTCAACTTAATCCAGCTATTTCTGAAAATGAGCGGGTTCTTTTTGTTCCTGCTATTGGAAGTTATATGCATGGTATTGGTGGTCAAGTACAATCAGAAACAAAGCGCCATCTTCAGCTATACTGCCAGCGAATTCTCGGGTTTTTTACAAAAGACGAGTTCAAGCACCTATGAATACTTTGACCTGAAAGAAAAAAACGACAGCCTGGCCAAGGTGAACGCCCACTTACTGGATCTGTACACAAACAAATATGGAAAGGCCTCTGCCTCCACAGAAACAGACACCGCCTCTACTGACAGCTTGCCCCCCCAATATACTTTCATCGAGGCCAAGGTGATCAAGAACTCCATCAATAGATTCCACAACTACCTGGTTTTGAACAAAGGCCGCAGCGATGGCATCGTACTTCACAGCGGCGTGCTGTCCGGCAATGGCGTTGCAGGCATCGTGCGCAATGTGTCAAATTCCACATCAGTTGTGATGTCTGTTTTGCACCTTCAAACGAGAATCAGCGCGAGGATAAAGGGAAAGGGTTTCTTTGGTTCGCTGATGTGGAAGGGTAGCGATGTGCGCACTTTCAACCTGGAAGACATTCCAAAACACGCCCAGATAGAATTGGGTGACACGATAGAAACCAGCGGGTATTCAGCTATTTTCCCGGAGGGAATTATGTTGGGTGTGGTGGACAATATCAGGATGGAGCCCGGCAGCAACTATTATAAGATTGAGGTGCAGTCAAGCACCGACATGAGTAACATCTCTTATGTTTACGTGGTGAGAAATCTTTTAAAGACTGAGGAAGAGCAACTAGAGCAAGCCGTATTGAAAGAAGATGAATAGTATCATAAAAGCTAATGCATGGCGTTTTTTCGGGCTGATTATCATTCAGGGCCTTGTGCTTCAGAATATCGGGGCCGGCTGGGAACATTTTCCCTATTTGCACATCATACTATTTCCGCTTTTTATCTTCCTGCTTCCGCTGCGAACCCCCCGGACTTTGGTTATTTTACTCGGATTCATTATTGGGCTTGCTGTCGATAGTCTTTACAATTCTATGGGTGTGCATGCCAGTGCTGCTGTCTTCACAGCCTTTATCAGACCCTATTTGCTCAACATCTTAGAGCCTCGCGGCGGATATAACGTGAACTTCAGCCCCACGGCTTCCCGAATGGGCATGGGATGGTTTTTGAAATATTCCGCCATCCTATTGGCTTTCCATTTGTTTTTTTATTTTATAGTGGAAGCATTTACATTCGCTAACTTTGATACCACCTTGTTGAACCTCTTAGTGAGTTTCATTTTTTCAATGATTTGTGTGATTATTTATCAGGTGATTTTCAACCCAATCGATTGAAGCCTCCGGCGGCAGTAGGCGTTGCTTTCTGCACAATGCCAGCTATCAACTGAAATGAGTAGCCAACATAAAGACCGGCAATTCACCATTCTTATGGTGTTCGGAATAGCAGGGCTCATCCTGTTGTTTCGGGCATTTTATCTGCAAATATGGGACAGCACCTTTAAAATAAAAGCCGATGCTGTGGCCATGAGTAAATACACGCGCTATCCAGCCCGGGGCCTAATCTACGACCGCAATGGCGAACTGCTCATCAATAACTCCCCCGTTTATGACCTGATGGTGATTTACAACCAGGTGAAACCCACGATGGACACGTCGAAATTTTGCTCCCTGTTGGGCATTGACAAAGCCACATTCTCAAAATGGCTCGAGAAAGATTTCCGTCACGATATAAGGTACAGCAAAATCAAGCCCTATGTTTTTATGAGTAAAATATTGCCGGAGGTTTACGCCCGCTTTCAGGAGAGCTTGTACGAATTCCCCGGCTTCTTTGTGCAGGTGCGGAACATACGCAGCTACCCGGCCAAAAACGCAGCCCATGTGCTCGGGTACATCACCGAAGTCACGGAAGACGACATCGGGAAATCCCACGGGCAATATGTGATGGGCGATTACATTGGGGCCAGCGGATTGGAATCGGCCTATGAAAAAGAATTGCGCGGTATAAAAGGCGCCGAGTACGTGTTGAAAGACAACCTCGGCAGGGATGTGGGGAAATTCCAGGATGGCAAACTCGACACCCTGCCCCAATCGGGTCTCGATATGATATCTTCACTCGACATAGGGTTGCAGGATTACGCCGAAGAACTCATGAAAAATAAGGTGGGAGGCATTGTCGCAATTGAGCCTAAATCCGGCGAAATATTGGCTTTTGTCAGCGCCCCCACTTACGACCCCAGCCTCATGATGATCAACAAAGACAGAGGCAAAGCTTTTCAGGCTTTACAAAATGACCCTCACAAACCCTTGTTTAACAGAGCGCTTATGGCGGAATATCCACCGGGATCTATTTTTAAAACAGTGGTGGCATTGGTGGGCATGGATATGGGGGCCATCACCCCTGAGACAGGCTTCAATTGTCCCGGTTACTTTGTCAATAGCGGAAACGATGTGCGAAAATGCAGAAACCACCCCCACCCTGCCAACGTGGCCATAGGGCTTCAATGGTCGTGCAATACCTATTTTTTCAGCACTTTTAAAGCCATTGTCGACAGGTACGGCTACACGAACCCTTCGGCTGGCCTCGACACCATGGCCGCACGGCTTTCGGCTTTTGGTTTGGGAAGAAAAATCGGTGTGGATTTCCCCGGAGAAAAAACTGGCAACATGCCCGATTCAAGGTATTATGACAAAATTTACCCGAAAGAAAAAGGGGCCTGGCGCTCGCCTACCATTGTATCGCTGGGCATCGGACAGGGAGAGATGCTGCTTACAACGTTGCAAATGGCCAATGTCGCAGCCTCTATTGCCAACCGGGGATATTATTACATCCCGCATTTTGCAAAAGAATTCAGAAACGGGGACGAGAAAATAGAGAAACCTGAAAAATACCAGGAACGTATAAGCACCGGAATCTCTCCGGAATACTTCAATTGGGTCGCTGACGGAATGACCAGGGTGGTTGCATCCGGAACCGCAAGATCCGTGGCTATCCCGGATGTACCCATCGCCGGTAAAACGGGCACTGTTCAGAATCCTCATGGGGAAGACCACTCCACATTTATCGCCTTTGCTCCGGCGGACGACCCTCAAATAGCCATCGCCGTTTATGTCGAAAATGCGGGTGGTGGTGGCCGTTATGCCGCCCCTATCGCCAGTTTTATCATCGAAAAATACCTGAAGGGGCAAGTCAGTCAGCCCCGAAAATGGAGGGAGACGCTGATAAAAGATTCCAACCTCCTGGACCCCGGGCCTAAAAAAATATTTGTGGCACCGCCACAACCAACGGAGCCGCTTGAAAGCCCGGAAAACAAGGCTCAACCCGATATTAACAATTAGCGAATCAGCATCAATTCGCCAAAGTACCAACACGCAACTAAAGCATGACTATATCTGCCATCGCTGCCACGGCCCGCAACAACGTCATTGGAAAGGACAACCAGATTCCCTGGTATCTGCCAGAGGATCTCAAGTTTTTTAAAAGAACCACCCTCAAACACCACATCATCATGGGCCGGAAGAACTTCCGGTCTATCGGTCGGCCGCTGCCCAAAAGGACCAACATCGTCATTACCCGCGACCCCTTTTTTACCGCCACCGGCTGCATCGTGGCACACTCTCTCAGTGAGGCTCTCGAAACGGCCAAACGCAATGGCGAGGACGAGGCATTCATTATCGGTGGTGGAGAAATTTACCGGCAAAGCCTCCCGTTTTGGGACAAGATTTATCTCACCGAGGTGGACCTGGAAGTGGAGGGGGATGTATTTTTTCCGGAGATTGATGAAAAAGATTGGAATGAAATTTCCTCTGAGCCGCATAAAGCAGACGAGCGAAACGCCTATGATTATATCTTCCGCGTATTGGAGCGGAAGCTTTGAAACTGTTCCGTCTCTCATATCGTAAGCACTAAACTGCCAAACATGACTGCGACCCAGGTACAAACAGTCCTGTCATCGCTCTTTTGAATATGTGTGGCGAGACGGGGGCC
>CAZPHZ010000157.1:0-7961 GCA_964586035.1 uncultured Saprospiraceae bacterium | reverse complement strand
CTAATACGACCAGGCAATTCCCAACAGTTGTGGTTCTCATCATTTTTTTATCGCTTGCCTCGGCAACTTACATCCCATATTCTCTGTTTTAAAACTTTGATTTCGCAAGATTTTATCACAAAAACTAAACGCCATGTCTTCACCTTTCACTCAAAAGGAAAAAGAGGAGATCAGGAAAATCTTTGGCCAATACCTCGAAGATTTGACGCGGCAGGATTTTAAAAAAACCTTGAAAGACCTGCGCTTAAAATACCATCCCGACAATTTTGAGAAGTTCGAAGACGAGACGGTAAAGGAAATGGCGACCGAACGGTTTCAGAATATCGAGGCCCTGGCCATGAAAATGGATTTGCATTTTGAGGGTGACCAGCTCTCCGTCATTCCGGAGGATATGAATGGCGGCAGTTATGCAACCAAAGGTGCCGTCTTTGCCGCCAAACGCATGAGAATAGAAATCATGACTTCCGACAAAGACCTGAAATACAGGCTGTTCGGCACTTACTACCGCTGGCTGGAATTGGGCGACAGCTATAAAATTCCGGGTACACATGCCTCCATTGTCATCGATGAAAACTATGCTGGCCGCCGCATTGGGTTTCAGGAATCGGTAAAAATGTATCTCAGTTTCGATGAAAATGAATCTATTGAAGCCATTGCCGAATGGCTGTTTAGCCGCATCGAACACCAGGCAAATTCACTGCTTATATCCGGAAATCCCACGAAGTTGGAATTGCCTCAAATAATCACCGCCATAAAAAAAGAATCATTTCTTCGCATCGGCCCTGCCGAAACAATCTGAAAATCATGAACCAGCCTCGACCTTATCTTTTAGCCGAAACGACCTGGAAAACAGTTAAAGAAACGAAATACGATCTGGCCATTCTCCCATGGGGCGCCACTGAGGCGCACAACTACCACCTGCCCTATGCCACTGACAATTTTCAAAATGATGCCGTCGCGGGAGAAGCCGCACGGCAGGCCTGGGAGAGAGGGGCGAAAGTGGTCGTGTTGCCCGGCATCCCTTACGGCGTACAGACCGGACAAATCGACATCAAGCTCTGCATGAACATCATGCCCAGCACCCAATTGGCCATTTTGAAAGACCTGTGCGACGTACTCGTGCGGGCTGGCGTGCCGAAGCTCGTCATTCTGAACGGGCATGGTGGAAACGATTTCAAGATGATGGTTCGGGAGCTATCCATCCAGTTTCCGGAGCTTTTCGTCTGTGCGCTCAACTGGTTCAAAACCGAGCCGAAGGAAGCCTATTTTACTCACCTCGACGGCGACCATGCCGACGAGATGGAGACGAGTGCCATGCTGCACTTGCATCCCGGCCTGGTTACAGATTTGGCACAGACCGGAGACGGCCATGTTAAAAAATGGAAGTTCGGCGCCATGCGGGAAGGTTGGGTAAGCGCACAGCGCCAATGGACCGGCGTATCGGCCGATACTGGTGCCGGCAATCCCCATGAGGCAACGGCGGAAAAAGGAGCAAGGTATTTAAAGGTTGTGATAGCAAAAATGGCGGATTTTTTGGTCGAACTCGCCCAGACAGGCCGCAAAGATTTTTACGAGTGAATAAAAAGGTTACCACGCTTTTTGTTCCGGCAGGGCGTAATCAGCCGGCAACTCCCGCCGGGAATTCAACATCAGGCAAAATGGCTCGCAGCCACCTGGGTGCGTCAGTTCCTCCATGGAGGCGGGAGGCGGACTATGCAATAGAGAAACCATTCCGGATTGCATGCTTTCGCTCCACCAATACAGTCCGATCGAAAGCACGAGCATGGCGGCCACCGCCAAAATCCACCGCATCAGCACCACCCGGCCGTTGGCGGGATGATAGTCGAGTTTTCGCTCCAATTTCTTCCAGGCTTGCGGCGACGGCTGCACTTTCAAGCCATTCGCCCCTTCCCGAAAAAGGGCCGGTATGTCTTTTCCCGTTTTCATGATTCTTACTTTTTTGGACTATTAATACAGGTACAATTGTTCTTTTTTAAGCTCTCAGTCAATCCTCACGCCCAACCGTTTTTTCACCAAATCCGCCATTCTGTTTCTCGCTAAAATAAGCTGAGACTTGGAGGTATTGATACTGATGTCCAATTTCTCAGCAATCTCCCGGTGTTTATATCCCTCTACCACGTACAAATTGAATACGGTGCGGTAACCCGGCGGCAGTTCATCGAGGAGGGCGAGTATGGCTTGAGCAGTTAACTCCTCCACGATGGCAGGATGCTCGGCCGCATCGAGGTTGGGATTGATTTCTTCCGTGTATTTGAAATGCTGATTTCTTCGCAAATGCATCAATGATTCATTTATCATGATTCGCCTAATCCAGCCCTCGAAACTGCCGTCGCCGTTGAAGGTGTCTATTTTGGAAAGCACTTTGTAAAACCCCGCCACCATGACATCTTCGGCTTCTTCCGGCACCTTTACATACCGCCTGCATACGCCCAACATAGTTGGGGCAAACAGGTTATAGAGTGACTTTTGAGCCACCCGGTTCTTATTTTTACAGGCCGTTATGAGGTCTTTTTCTGTCACGTACGAGCTGGTTTATTTTAGGCGTTGTTCCTCAACGTAAAGGAACGGAATCTTTGCGAACCGGATTGTAATACCCTATAGAGATGCCTGATGTGCCGCTATTGGTGTTTATTGCTAAACATAAATATTTTGGAGGCAGCACCTAAAAAGCGGAAAAACCTATCTTTGCGGGCTTAAAAAGCAACCTGGCGGTATACCCTTGATTATAGGTCTTCTATCCGGGCAGATTTCATCATTTATTAAAAAATATTGAGGAGGGTGATTGGCGCTAACTTAACCACCTTAGCCTGTGCTAAAACTCTCAACCAAAGCATTTACATTCATTCAAAAATAACTGCCATGACGCTCGACAACAACCGCTACTTAATTTCAGGCGGCATAGACCCTTTGGAACTCATCGAAAAATTCGGGAGCCCGTTGTATATATACGACGCGGCAATTATCGAGCGTCAATATAAACGCATGGATTCCGCATTCCAGGTGCCCAGATTTAGAATAAATTACGCATGTAAAGCCAATACCAATATCAGCATTATGAAATTGCTGAAAACCCTGGGTGCAGGCCTCGACGCCGTGTCCATCAATGAAGTGAAACTCGGTTTGATGGTAGGCTACCTGGCAGAAGATATCACCTTCACGCCCAACTGCGTAGCAATGGATGAATTAGAAAAAGCAGTAGAGTTGGGCGTCCGCATCAACATCGACAACATCTCGATATTGGAGCAATTCGGCGATGCCTTTCCAAAAGTACCGGTGGGGATTCGCATAAATCCCCACATCATGGCGGGCGGCAACAGTAAAATCTCAACCGGGCATATCGACAGCAAATTCGGCATTTCCATTCACCAACTGCCGCATTTGCTCAAAGTGGCAGAGGCTACCGGCCTCACCATCGATGGACTTCACATGCACACCGGTTCCGATATTCTCGATGCTGAAGTATTCCTGCAGGCAGCCGAAATCCTGCTCAATGTCGCCACGCACTTCGACCATCTGGATTACATCGACTTCGGCAGTGGATTCAAGGTGTCTTACCAGCAAAACGACATCGAAACAGACATCGAAGATTTCGGGCTCCGGCTCTCTGCCCGGTTCAACGAGTTTTGCCGGGAATATGGCAGGGACTTGAAACTTGTGTTCGAGCCAGGCAAATTCCTGGTCAGTCAGGCAGGGTATTTTCTAGCTCGTGTGAACGTGGTGAAACCAACCCCTTCGACCTTATTCGCAGGAATAGACACGGGTCTCAACCACTTCATTCGCCCTATGTTTTACAATTCATACCACCGCGTTGAAAACCTTAGCCGCCCGGAGGGCAGGCCAAGGATTTACACTGTGGTGGGCTATATCTGCGAAACCGATACTTTCGGTACGAACCGCAAAATAGCGGAGATTCACGAAGGCGATACGCTTTGTTTTTTCAATGCCGGGGCCTATGGTTTTGCCATGGCATCCAATTACAATTCGAGAACCCGCCCTGCAGAAGTCATGGTACACGAGGGCAAGGCTTACCTTATACGCCGGCGCGAAAAATTAGACGACCTTTTAAGTACTCAAATTGAAGTTGATTTGGAAGGCGAGACCGTTAGTGAGGCAAAAAAAATTGTTGAATAAACCAGAACAAAGGCATTTTTTTACAATCTGTTTTTGTTGTAATCTTGCAGCGCTCAATTTTTCATCCAGCATTTAATTTCATAAAAGCATGACAAGAGTAGCCAATCATCTCATCATCCTCGCAATAGTAACCGGGCTGACAGCCTGTCAATCCGATGGCGATGTGAGGGAGACTGCTAATAACACCGCCATAGAGGAGACCACTCCTGAAGTACTCACCACCGGCAAAGCCGAAGGTAAAATAGTAGAGGTAACCAATGACCACATCATTTTGGACGATAATACCACCATTAACCTTCCGGTTGTTGGCTCGGACACCACCACGATTTATATGACCATCGGTGCTGAAAAAATGGAGGGCAAGGCAGCTCTAAGTGAAACGGGACTGGCCTGGGCTGGCCATCTGGCTACTGTTTTCCAGCATGCCAACATACTCCAGGCTTATTCCGATAAAGACAACACCTCCATGCAAACGGCCAACCTCACGGCACAGGCCAATCAGTGCGAACTCAACTTTTTCAACTCGAAAAACACCGCATTGATGATGAGCACCATCATCAGCAATTTCAAGGGCCGCCGGGTACTGCTCGTCGTAAAGCCTGAAACGGCGTCTGCCATTTTGGCCCAATTAGAAGACAACCCCAAACTTCGGGTGCCGCCAACGAGCTACGAGAATTTGTTCGTTATTCTGGCAAAAGAAGATGGCACTCCGGCCATCAGGCATGTTCTTTATTGAGGTGTACCACCGTTGAGAGCTTCGGGGAAGATTAAAAACCGTTAGCGTTTACGTCCTCATTCTTTCAGCAGAACAAATCTCCTGAACATCATCCTTTTAATCCTTCAACTCTCGGTAATGGCCCTTTCAACACGCTACAATCCAAAAGAAACCGAATCCAAATGGTACAGCCATTGGGAGAAAAATAACTATTTCCACAGCGAGCCAGACGAGCGGGAACCATACACCATCGTGATACCGCCGCCCAATGTGACCGGAATGCTGCACATGGGCCACATGCTCAACAACACCATTCAGGACGTGCTCATCCGCCGCGCAAGGATGCAGGGTAAAAACGCCTGTTGGGTGCCCGGCACCGACCATGCCTCCATCGCAACCGAGGCCAAAGTCGTTCAATTGCTGCGAGAAAAGGGCATAAAAAAAAGCGACATCTCCAGGGAGGAATTTTTGAAATACGCTTTCGAGTGGAAGGATAAATACGGTGGCATCATCCTCGAACAACTCAAAAAACTCGGTGCGTCATGCGATTGGCAACGCACCCGTTTCACAATGGAACCAAGTCTGTCGAAGGCCGTAGTTCACGTGTTCACCGACCTCTATAAAAAAGGTAAAATATATCGGGGCCTTCGCATGACCAACTGGGACCCGGAGGCCAAGACTGCTCTGTCAAACGAGGAGGTGATTTACAAAGATGAAAACGCCCAGCTTTTTCACATCCGTTACCGGCTGGAAAGTGACCCTTCCGATGGAATTGTCATCGCCACACAGCGGCCCGAAACCATCATGGCCGATATGGCCATCGCCGTACACCCCAGCGACGATCGATATAAGAGCTGGATTGGGAAAACCGTGCTGGTCCCGCTCATCAATAAACCCATTCCCATTATCGCTGACAATTACGTGGACCTGGACTTTGGTACGGGAGCCTTGAAAATAACACCTGCCCACGACCCTAATGATTATGAAATAGGGCAACGGCACAATCTACCTGTTCTCGACATTCTCACCGAAGATGGTAAATTGAGCGAAGCAGCCCAGATTCTGGTTGGAGAAGATAGATTCGTGGCCCGCAAGAAAATCAGAAAATTACTCGAAGAAGACGGCTGCCTCGTGAGGTTGGAAGATTACGTCACCAGCATCGGCCATTCCGAACGCACCGACTCGGTAGTGGAGCCCCGGCTCACTATGCAATGGTTCCTCGAGATGAAGGACTTCGCCAAAACAGCCCTGAAAGCTGTGGAATCCGGCGACGTGAAGTTCTATCCCGGTAGCATGTGGAACATGTACAACCAATGGTTGAAAGAGGACAATATTCGCGACTGGTGTATAAGCAGACAGCTCTGGTGGGGACAGCAAATACCGGCGTGGTATTGCCCTTCCCAAAACCTCGCCGAAGGGGAGGAAGCAGGGCCGTTCGTTGCTGAAACAGCAGGGGAAGCACTGCAACTGGCCAAAGAAAAAACGGGCAACCCTAACCTGAAACTCAATGAACTCCGCCGCGACGAAGACGTGGTGGACACCTGGTTTTCCTCATGGTTATGGCCTATTTCCGTTTTCAATGGCTTCGAAAACCAGGAAGACCTGAAATACTATTACCCCACCAATGTACTCGTCACCGGGTGGGACATAATTTTCTTTTGGGTAGCGCGGATGATCATGTCGGGCTACGAGTGGTCGGAGGAATTGCTGGGAAAAGACCTGAGAGGTAAACAGCCCTTTAACGACGTATATTTCACTGGTATGGTGCGCGACAATAAGCGTCGCAAAATGTCCAAATCGCTCGGCAACTCTCCCGATGCCCTCACGCTTATCAATACGTATGGAGCCGATGGGGTGCGATTCGGAATGTTGCTTTCCGGCTCTGCCGGCAACGATATCATATTTGATGCGCCATTCGACCCCAAAACCAACAAAGTGGTAAATGAAAGCAAACTCTGCGAACAGGGCCGCAATTTCTGCAATAAAATGTGGAATGCACTGCGCCTGGTCAAAGGTTGGCAGGTCGAAGATATGCCACAAAACGAAATTAACAATCTGGCCGTAGCGTGGCTCGAAAATAAATTTGACAAAACCTTGGCCGCCATCAGCAGCAACTATGATCAATACCGTCTTTCTGACGTGCTGATGAGCTTGTACCAGTTCATTTGGGGAGACTTTTGCTCGTGGTATCTGGAAATGATCAAACCCAATTACACGGGTGACGGGGTCAGCGAGCCGCTTGACCGCAAGACATACGATGCGACCGTATTACTTTTTGAAAAAATGATGAGTGTGCTCCATCCGTTTATGCCATTCGTGACTGAAGAAATCTGGCACCAGTTGCAGGAGCGATCCGACGGAGACGATTGCGTGATTAGCCATCACCCCGAGGTCGGAAATTACGACGACATTCTCATTGGCGAGGTAGAAAAGGCGAAGGAAGTTATTGTAAAAATCAGGGAATCCCGCAATAGCAAAGGCATATCGCCCAAAAAAGTTCTGCCCTTGTTCGTGGAGGAGAGCAAAAGCGCCAAATCGCTTTTCGACAATAAGGGCATTGACTCCATGCTCCGCAAAATGGGTAATCTATCTTTGGTGAAACTGACAAATGAAGAGCCACCCAGCACCATTTCATTCCTTTGTGGTAAAGAAAAATACTACCTTGAAATCGATGTTGTCATAGATGCCGGTGCAGAGCGCAGCCGGATGCAGAAAGAGTTGAAATACTTCCGGGGATTTGTTGCCGGTGTGCAAAAAAAATTAGGCAATGATCGTTTTGTAAACAACGCTCCTGAAACGGTGGTAAATAATGAGCGTCAAAAACTGGCCGATGGCGAGGAAAAAATCCGCTTGTTAGAGGAGAGTTTGAAACAATTGTAAGGGAAATATCTTCAACACAGAGACACGGAAAAAAATCTCCGTGCCTCTGAGTTGGGAAGTATCTTACAACCTGTACCCCACCCCAAAAGTGAAGATAGAAGAACCGAAACCCACCTCTGAGAAAGTGACTATTCTATTTGAGAAAATGTATTCCGCTCCAACGAATCCGGTATAGGTTACCTTATTGACCTTTGGGCGAATGTTCATATGCGTT
>CAZPHZ010000156.1:0-7974 GCA_964586035.1 uncultured Saprospiraceae bacterium | reverse complement strand
GTTCGCCGCGGAGGCGGTGTGTTTTGGGCCCGTTCTGGTTGGCGCGGCTGCAACAGCCGCGTTTCAGCCCCCCGCCGATGTTGTAAAACGGGATGACCACGAGCACCACCCGGTCGAGCAGCTGTTGCAATCCGGGGGTTTTCAGATAGGTGCGCAGCAGCAGCATGGTGGCGTCCACGCCTTCCGGCTCACCGGGGTGTATGGCGTTGTTGATGAGCAGGATGCGTTTGTTTTGCTGCCGCAAAACGGCGGGGTCAAATTCGCCGCTTTTCGAAAGCACGGCCACGTGTAGCGGATGCCCTGAATCGGTCATGCCCCACTTGTTAAGTTGCAACTGTGCGGGATATGCAGCGGCAAGTTTTTGATAAAAACCAATGGCCTCCGCATAAGTGGCGGTGGCCTGGTCGTCTTTTTCAAAGGGGGTGGTCAGGTCGGTGGATTGGGCCACAATTTGAAATGAAAAAACAATAAAAAGGAGAGAAAAAAAGGGATGTCGCATCTGGGTGGTAGTTTTGTTTAAGTTGAATAAGAATTGGCGGAATGATGTATTTCAACATTTGCGGCAGCAAAATAGTAAGTCCTCTCAAATATACCTTCGTTGTGCGTGTTCAAATCTGAATTCCGTCGAACGACCGATATTTCAACCCAGAATTTCACCGGGCCAGAGGCCTCATCCGGGAGGCTTCAATCATTCATCTTCTCCGGCTGTTCAACCATAACTGCCCATTGGTGTACGCCATCCGAAAGACATGCTCCATTTCAATATTTTCTTACATTTGCGGGTCATGCCGGCTGGCTCAGAGAAAGCGTTGGGTTATAAACGCTACCGAAGGTTAAAAAGGCCTTCAAGCAGGCTTGCCGGTTCGAATCATACGTCTTTTCTAAAATGAACCTGCCGTGGTTGGCGAACGCTTGCCTCAGCAGCTACAAGTCAAGAATATCAATCCTTTCATTTACATGAAATCTTTCAAACAAGTGACTAACATATCCGGCTGGCTGGTTTTCGCCATAGCCGCCACCGTTTATTTCTTTTCTGCCGAATCCACAGGCAGTCTTTGGGACTGCGGGGAGTTCATCCTCGGTGCTTACAAGATGGAGGTGGTGCACCCGCCGGGAGCGCCCCTGTTCATGATTGTTGGCCGGATGTTCATCTGGGTGGCAGAGATGCTGTCCGACACGGTGGCTCATCCCGAAAATATCGCTTTTGCAGTTAATGTAATGTCGGGAGTATCCACGGCGCTGGGTGCCATGTTTCTCACTTGGATCACCATCATCCTGGGAAAACTTGCATTGGTTGGCCGCACTCAAAAGCCCGATGCCTCCCAAGCATTGGCGCTGGCAGGTGCGGGCATTGCAGCAGGTTTAGCGATGACTTTCGCCACATCGGTTTGGTTTTCGGCGGTAGAAGGCGAGGTGTAAGCCATGTCTACTTTTCTCATCTGCCTCACGCTGTGGTCCATGATGAAATGGTACAACCTCCCCGACGAGCCGAAAAATGACCGGTGGCTCGTTTTTGTGGTTTATGTGGTGGCACTGTCCATTGGTGTCCACCTTTTGAGTCTACTTACCTTCCCCGCTCTGGCGCTGTTTTACTATTTTAAAAAATACAAAACCCACACTTTCTGGGGCATGGCTGCCGCTGCCGGGGTTGGCGTGGTGATCATTGTGGCCATGCAATCAATAGTCATCACCGGCATTGCCAAACTGTGGCGCCAGATGGAGTTGCTCACTGTGAACGAATTCGGCCTGCCCTTCCATTCCGGTTTCGTGCCCACCCTGCTGGTACTCGTTTCCATTTTCTTTTTTGGTATCCGCTATACGCAAAAAGAGAGGAAATCCGACCTGATAGGTTTAGCCACCGGTTCCGTGCTATTCAGCGTTTTAGCTTTTCAATGGTGGTCTCTCTTGGTGGTTCCGGTAGCTGCTTTGGCATTCCGATATGCCTTCCGCAAAACAGACCGCCATATTCTGGAACTATTGGTGGTGAGTGCAATGATGTCTGTCATCGGGTTTTCGACCATCGGTGTCATCGTGGTACGAGCATCGGCAGACCCCCCCATCAATATGAACCGCCCCGCCGACCCAATTCGGCTATTGTCTTACGTCAACCGGGAGCAGTACGGTGAACGGCCTTTGCTATATGGCCCTAATTTCGATGGCAGCCCGGTCAACAACAAGATTGAAGAACGGTATGGGCAAGTGGTTACTGAAGAGAATGGCAAAAAAGTGGAACGGTATGAAATTACGGACGAGAGATTATCTTACGAATACAACAACAGCGATAAGCAGTTTTTCCCGCGCATGGGTGACCCTTCGCAGGGCAGACCGGAAAAATACCGCGCATGGGTGAACAACCCGTCCGGGCCATTGACCTTTGCCGACAACATCGAATTTTTGTTCAAATATCAGCTGGGATGGATGTACTGGCGCTACTTCTTCTGGAATTTTGTCGGCCGCCAAAATGCCTCCCAAGGTTATTACTCATGGGACAAATCGAGTGGAAACTGGGAATCGGGCATCAAATTTATCGACGAGTGGCGGCTGTACAACATGGACAAGCTGCCTGAATCTCTGGCCAATACCCAATCACGCAACCACTACTTTTTCCTCCCGTTGCTATTCGGCATTCTGGGGCTGTTGTTTCATTTCAAGAATCGCTCGGAAGATGCGCTTGGTCTTTTGGCGCTATTCATCATCACGGGAATTGGCATCATCATCTATTCCAACCAACCGCCAAACGAACCGAGAGAGCGCGACTACGTGCTCGTTGGATCAATTTTCACTTATTGTGTTTGGATAGGTATGGGCGTATTATGGGCTTTCCAATTTTTGAAAAACAAAATGAGTGGAATGGGAGCCGCAGCTTTGGGTACTGTGATAGTGCTCTCCGCCCCCGTCATAATGGGCTTCCAAAACTGGGACGACCATAGCCGCCACGGACATTTTGGAGCCCGGGACTACGCTTCCAACTTTCTGGAATCCTGTGCCCCAAACGCCATTATTTTCACCTATGGTGACAACGACACTTACCCGCTGTGGTATGCACAGGAAGTGGAAAACATCCGGCGCGATGTGCGGGTGGTGAACCTCAGCCTGATTCAGGTGGACTGGTACATCGACCTGCTGCGGCGCAAGGTGAACGACTCACCGCCCATAAAACTGACCATTCCGAGAGAAAGCTATCGCGGCAAGTTGCGCAACGCCGTTTTTTATTACAACCCCTCGAAAGAGGACAAACCGATTGAGGCGAGGGATTTGTTGAAATTCATCGGCGAGAAGCACCCCCTGAGCGCCGGCCCCGATCGCAAACTCGAGAGCTATCTTCCTTCTAAAAACGTGTATCTCAACATTGATAGCACTGCTGCCGTTGCTTCGGGTGCTTACAACCCAGCCGACAGTCTGCCTTTCACGGGGACCATTCCGATAAAAATGCCCACGCGGCAATACATGACCAAAGATGAGTTGGCCATCCTCGATGTGATAGCTTCCAACATCGAAGACCGGCCGGTGTATTTTGCCGTGACCTGCCGCCCCGAGAAGATGCTCGGCCTCAATGATTTTATGGAATTGGATGGTCTCGGTCTGCGCATCACCCCTGTGAAATCAAAGAGCGAACAGGGGTTGTACGTCTATGGCTTTGGACGAGTAAATACCGATGTGGTGTACGACAATGTGATGAATAAATTCAAATGGGGCAACTTCGACACCCACCGCACCTTCATCAATAGCAGTTACGGACCAAGCATTCAAAGTATGCGCGTGGTGGTGATGCGCACAGGCCGCCGTCTGGTGGACAAAGGTCAGAAGGAAAAGGCCGTCGCACTCATCGAAAAATACTTGCAGTCGTTTCCAAATTATAACTTCACCTACGACTGGAATACCATGCAGATGCTGAACATTATGATAAATGCCGGAGCTTTTGACAAAGCGAAACCTCATCTTGAAATCCTCGCGAAAGAAACGGCAGACAAGTTGGCGTTTTATGGCTCCATAGACCCGTCGATGATAGACAAAGGAGGTTCATTTGAACAGGATTATGGTTTGGCCATGAATACCAAAGACATCATCCTGAGCACCGTAAAGGGGAAAAATGACGAGGAGTTTTCGAAAAAAATGGAAGCCATGTTTAGCTTTATTCAATAATGCTCAGGGATGACCAAAATCAGGTAGGGAAGTATTTTTGTTCACGTAATTTTGGCCCTCCGTAATTGGAATTCAGAATATTTAACGATATTTCTTCCGGTTATTCCCCGATGGGTTTTTGAATAAATGCAAACGCTGCGCGTCAAATAGTCACAGACTTCTTTTTCGGAGACGTAAGATAAAAGAGAGCGCCAGAGTTCTCTTTTATTGAGGTGGGAGAATTGCCCGGCAAAAATCCTGATAATGTAAAATTAACCATTCCAGAAACCAGAGGCTAAAAGTATTCAACAGCTTTGTTTTCACCCTTGAAAGTAGGCACCATGATTTTACCTAACCAAACTATCATACGCCGGCCTACTCAAAAAAAACAGTCATTATGAAAGGCGAAGGGAAACCTGTGCAATCTTTAGAACAACTTGAGAAACTCGCTCATGCATTTACTCAAACCGATGAGGCACCCGCGGTAGTGGACTTCACAAATACCGAAATTGCATTCGCTGACAAATCGGACCGGGAGCTGAAAAAGACCGCCCTGCTTTTCCGGCTCATGAACAATCCGATATTGGTGAGCATCGGTGCAAAGTTGAGCATAATGGCCATACGGCTGCACCTGCCCTTTTTTCAATCCCTCGTCAAAAAGACCATATTCTGGCAGTTTTGCGGCGGTGTAACTTTGTTGGATTCACAACCCGCTATCGACCGGCTATACAAGCACAATGTGTACAGTGTGCTCGATTACGGCGTGGAGGGAAAAGATACCGAAGAAGCCTTCAATGGAACTATGGTCGAAAACATAAGAGCCATCGACTTCGCCAGTAAACACGATGGCATCCACATCATCAGCACCAAGGTGACCGGACTTGCGAGGTTCGGGCTTTTGGAGAGAATCACCAACTCCGAAACCCTCTCTCCGGAAGAACAGGCAGAATACAAAAATGTGGTCAAGCGCGTCGATTCCATATGCCACAACGCTGCAAATAAAGGAGTCAGCGTCTTCATCGATGCCGAGGAAACCTGGATTCAGGCCGCCATCGACCACCTCGCCAACCAAATGATGAAGCGGTACAACAAAGAGCGCGTCGTGGTATACAACACCCATCAGCTATACCGCACTGACCGGCTTGCCTACCTCATGTCCTCATTCGACCAGGCACAAAAAGACGGGTATTTGCTCGGCGCTAAATTGGTACGCGGGGCATACCTCGACAAAGAGCGCGAAAGAGCCGAAGCCATGGGCTACCCTTCACCTGTGCAGCCCACGAAAGAAGCAACCGACCACGACTACGACCTTGCCATTCGATTTTGCATCGAAAACTATGAAAAAATAGGCCTTTGCAACGCTTCCCACAACTCCACGAGCAACAGCCTGATGGCTGAACTCATCGATAAAAAGGGCTTGCCACACGACCATCCTCATCTTAATTTTTGCCAGCTCCTCGGAATGAGCGATCACCTCACATTCAACCTTGCTTCACAAGGCTTTAATGTCGCCAAATATGTAGTTTACGGCCAGGTGAACGACGTCTTGTCTTACCTCGTCCGGCGGACGGAGGAGAACACTTCTGTTACAGGCGATATGAGTAGGGAATATGGATTCATCAAGACAGAACTGAAAAGAAGGGGGATTTAAGAATAGTGAATGCAGAATTGAAAGGTGAAAATCGAAACTGAAGTGGTTGCTTTTTCTCCGTATCTAATTGTGCTCGTTGCCACCTCGGCGAAAATTTTGACAAGATGAACTCCTTTCAGATTTGTATGTTGATATGGCGCAACTTTGAAACCTGCAAAATCTTACAATCCCTTTTTTAAATGCCAGATTCCAACGACAAAAACAAAACACCCCGCGATAACGTAGATGCCCCTTTGCAAGAACCCCTCACGGGGGAAGATCTCATCGAAGAGGCCTCCTTCAGCCGGGAACTCCAACCCGTGGAGCGCTCACTACCCGCCACCCTTACGATTCTTCCAGTTTTTCAAAAACCTGTTTTTCCGGGCGTACCACTGCCCATTACATTCAGTGGCGAAGATACCATCACCTCCATTCGCAATGCCATTGAGAAAGAGAATAGTTACGTCGGCATTGTATTGGCGGTGCCAAAAGAAGAAAATGGCGAAGTGGAGCTGTTCGAGGTGGGCACCGTTTTTAAGATTCTGCGCTCTGCACAGGTGTCACCCAATGTCATGCAGTTAATTGGGCAGGGAGTGGGGCGTTTTACCCGTAAAAAGACGCTTTATGTAAAGCCCGCCATTCGGTGGGAGGTCAACTATTTTTTCAACCCAAAAGAAAAACCCGACATTGAACTGAAAGCCTATATGCTTTCCATCGGTTCCGAATTGAAAGCACTGTTGCAGCTCAATCCTTTGTTCAAAGAACAAATCAACCTCGTCGTTGCACAGCTCAATAACGAAGCTCCCGGCTTGACAATGGACGTCATTTCCAGCCTGCTGACGGCTGATGGCGAGCAACTTCAAGAACTGCTGGAAACGTTCAACCTCTACGCCCGTGCGGAATCCCTGCTCCGTCTCGTCAAGGAGGAATTGGAGGTTGCCAAAATCCAACAAAAGATTCAGACCCAAATTGACGAACAGGTCAACAAACAACAAAAGGAGTTTTTTCTTCGGGAACAACTCAGCGCCATAAAAAAAGAGTTGGGTATTGAAAAAGAGGAAAGCGAAACTGAAATTGAAAAAATTGAAAAAAAACTGACGGGTAAAAAACTCTCGGAGGAAGCCCAAAAAGTGGTGGACGACGAGCTCGACAAGCTCAGAACGCTCAATGCACAATCTCCAGAGTTCGGCGTGACACGCAATTATCTGGAACTGATATCCGAATTGCCCTGGGGCATATTTACCAATGACAATAAAGACATCAAAAAAGCACGTTTCATCCTCGATCGCGACCATTACGGTTTGCTGGATGTAAAAGAACTGATACTGGAATATATCAGTGCCGTCATTAAAAGAGGAAGCATCGGGGGTAGCATCATTTGCCTCGTTGGCCCTCCCGGCGTGGGCAAGACCTCCATAGGAAAAAGCATCGCAGAGGCCTTGGGCCGGCAGTTTTTCCGCTTCTCCGTCGGCGGCATGCGCGACGAGGCGGAGATTAAAGGCCATCGCCGCACCTACATTGGTGCCATGCCCGGCAAGCTCATTCAATCTCTCAAACGCGTGGGCGCATCCAACCCCGTGGTGATGCTCGACGAAATCGACAAAATAGGCTCGAGCTTCCAGGGCGATCCGGCGAGTGCTCTTCTCGAAGTGCTCGACCCGGCACAAAATTCCACATTCCTGGACCATTACCTCGACATACCTTACGATCTGTCCAAGGTACTCTTTGTGACAACGGCCAACCAGTTGGACACCATTCCGGAGCCGCTGCTCGACCGCATGGAGGTCATCCGGCTGAGCGGTTATATTTTGGAGGAAAAAGTGCAAATTGCAAAGCGGTACCTCGTGCCCCGGCAATTGAAAGAGCATGGCTTCGGCAAGAGCGAGGTAAAATTTACCGACGACGCCATCGCCCTTATTGCCGAGAAATACGCACGTGAAGCTGGCGTGAGAAACCTGGAAAAGCAAATCAGGAAAATCGTCCGCAAAGTCACGATGAAATCGGCAGAAGGCGGGCAGAAAACTTTTACGGTGGGTGTGAAGTCCATTGAGAAATACCTCGGGAAGCCCATTTTTACTACCGAAAAATTATACCCCAAACCCATATCCGGCGTGGTGTTGGGGCTGTCTTACTCCGCATTTGGAGGAGAAAGGCTTTACATAGTAGCAGAGGGAATAAATAGCAGGGGGACAGGGTTCTATCACACAGGTCTGCGGGTTCCT